>JASBYZ010000021.1 GCA_029983705.1 Coriobacteriales bacterium | reverse complement strand
TGGGCTGTCCTGGTAGTCCAAACACTGGCACTCCTTTAACAATGCCAAAGCCTTGGGTTTTTGCCGGGTTCATCAAAACATCGGTGTATAAGAGCTCGCCTAAGTCTTTTATAACGTAGTCAATAAAATCAAAGTCGCCTCCAGCAGAGCCGCCAGATGTGACTACAATGTCTGCAAGCTCTGTTGCGCGCAGGATAGTCTCTGCAATAGCCCCTCTATCATCAGGAATAATGTCAAAGGGAATTACCTCGGCTCCTGCCTTTTGTGCAAGGGCAGATAGCGTATAGCAATTAGAGTTTCTAATCTGTCCCATTTTTGGTGTATGAGAGGCTTCAACGAGTTCTGAGCCAAGTGGTATGATTGCTACCTTTGGTTTTTGAAATACAGAGATCTCAGAAAAGCCAAGGCTTGAGAGTGCTCCAATGCAGTGAGCGTCAATTACCTGTCCACCCTCAACTAAGACATCTCCTACTTCTACCTCTGCACCCTTAGCTTTTACAAACTGACCAGGCTTAATAGGGTAGCCATAGGAGATGACAGAACCTTTTCCTCCAGTGCCTGTGCTAATTGCGGTATCTTCAAGCTTAATAACACTGTCTGTGCCCTCAGGAAGTGCGCACCCTGTCATAATTCGTACGCACTGGCCTGCTCTAAGTGAGCCATCAAAGACCATGCCTGCCCCAATGTGGCCCACAACTCCCAAAGATAAGGGGCTAGATTTCGAGACGTTTTGAGCGTCTTTGCTTGCAAGTGCAAAGCCATCCATAAGGCTTGTTGCAAAGGGAGGAACAGCCTCTGGGGATGTTTGCGTTGAAAATAAGACTCGACCTAAACTCTCTTCAAGTCGTATGTATTCATAGGAAGTTTGATATGAGTGTGCTAAAACGAGTGCACGTGCCTCATCAACACTTACAACTTCGGTGTTATGCATAATGATTCCCTCTCATGTAAAGATGCTTTAATTGTACTTAATAGATTTAATAAATACAGAGCAAATTTATATTCTTGGGGTAAGCTAAGTTTTACAAAAATTAATTACTTATAGAAGTGAGACGAACCTTGCTAGAAGATTTTAATAAAACTGTAGACGATTTTTCAGAACTTGAAGACACTCGAGAGTATGTAGTTGCGCTTCAAAAAGAAATACTTCACCACCAAAAACTTTATTATCAAGACGATAAGCCAGAGATTACAGATGCACAGTTTGATAGCTTGCTTAGACAGCTTGAGGCTTTAGAGGCTAAATTTCCTGAACTCGTAAGTCCTGCCTCTCCAACTCAGCGCGTGGGCGGTTTTTTATCGGAGCAGTTTGAGCCGGTTGAACACCAAGTGCGCATGTATTCTTTAGATGACGCTATGAACTTAGACGAGCTTGATGCCTGGCTTTCGCGTGTGGTTCCCTCACTTGGTGATACTCCTCAGTTTATTTGTGAGCTTAAAATTGATGGACTTGGTATAGCTCTTACGTATGAGGCGGGAAAGCTTGTGAGAGCTGCCACAAGAGGAGACGGTACTACCGGAGAAAACGTAACCGCAAACGTTATTACCATAGACGATGTACCTCATAGTATTCACGCCAAAGGTTTTGACCACCTTCTAGGCGGAAGAGAGCACGGCAGGCTTGAGGTGCGCGGTGAGGTCTATATGCCCAAGAGCTCATTTGTAAAGTTAAATGAGCAAGCTGACGAGCAGGGCAAGGCATCTTTTGCAAACCCAAGAAACGCTGCTTCAGGCTCTCTTCGTCAAAAAAATCCAAAGATTACGGCACAAAGAGATCTTGCCACCTTTATTTATGCAATAGCTGATGCAGATATTTTAGATGTGCACTCACAGTCAGAGTTTTTATCCTGGTTAAAAGATGCAGGATTTGACGTAAACCCAATGGTAAAGGTATGCAACAGCGCAAAAGAAGTGCATGACTTTTGTGCTCACGCGCTTGAGGCACGCTCTGAGCTTGAATACGATATTGATGGCGTTGTGGTAAAGGTTAATGATTTTGCCAAGCAAGAGCTTTTAGGTTTTACTGCGCGTGCTCCGCGCTGGGCTATTGCCTTTAAGTTTCCACCTGAACAAAAGCAAACCCTCTTAAAAGATATTAGCTTACAGGTAGGAAGAACAGGAACGGTAACTCCTGTAGCAGAGCTTGAGCCAGTATTAGTTGCCGGCTCAACGGTAGCTCGCGCAACACTGCACAATATGGATGAGATTGAGCGCAAGGATGTGCGCGTGGGAGATACCGTTATTGTGCACAAGGCAGGAGATGTAATTCCTGAGATTGTAGGACCTGTACTTGATAAAAGGCCAAAGGATGCTCAGGTATTTAAGATGCCAAAGACCTGTCCTTCATGTGGCTCTCCAATCATTCAAGAAGAAGGAGAGGTGGCTTATCGCTGCGTATCAATTGATTGTCCAGCTCAAGCCCTTGAGAGATTAGTTCACTGGACAAGCAGACAAGCCCTTGATATTGAAGGCTTGGGTCCTAAAAATATCGCTGCCTTAATTAAAGAAGGCCTCTTAAATGATATTGCAGATTACTATGAGAAGTTAAGCCTTGAGGCTATAGCACACACCAAAACCGGTATCTTAAATGCTGATGGTTCTGCACGCACTATAGGAGCAGTGGTTGCTCAAAAAATTTATGATGAGATTCAAGCTTCAAAAACAAAAGAATTTTGGAGAGTAATTTTTGGACTGGGCATCAGGCACGTTGGCAAAACAGTTGCCCAAGATCTCACTCGTCAATTTCCAAGTATGCAGGCACTCAAAGATGCAAGTGTAGAGGAGCTCTCAAGTGTTGAGGGTGTGGGCGAGAAGATCGCACAAAGCATCAAAAACTTCCTAGAAGTTAAAGATAACCAAGAGGTTATTCACAGGATTGAGGCTCAAGGGGTGCGCATGCAAGAAGACGAGGCTGCAGTTGCACAAGAGAGCACTCTAGAGGGCTTAAGCTTTGTGCTCACCGGTTCTTTGGAAGGCTTTTCAAGAGATGAGGCAGGAGATGCACTTAAGTCGCTTGGTGCTAAGGTCTCATCGTCAGTATCTAAAAACACCAACTACCTTGTTGCTGGAGAAAAAGCGGGCTCAAAGCTTACAAAGGCACAGGACTTAGGTGTGACGATTTTAAATGAAGATGACCTTATAGAGATATTGAAGGGTACATACAAGTTTTAAATAGTAAAAGTGCGTTATTATAGTAAAAAGATGTACCGGCGTATCCTAATACTGGGGGATATATGCAAAACACACGTAAAGTTTTAGTAATCAGCATACTTGTAGTAATTCTTATCGTTATAGGCCTTATAGCTGGAGATTTATTTGCAAGAAACTATGCTCAAAACAAGGCAAGCGATGCGGTCACCCAAATTTCAGGACTTAGTGCTGAAAACGAAAATATTTCGGTTCATGGCTGGCCATTTTTACCTCAGTTGATATCCGGTAAGCTCTCAAGCGTTGATATTAAGGCAGATGCCCTAAACTACAAAACGGGCAACGCTAATATTAGACTTGAAAACGCTGATTTTACCATTCAAGGTTTGTCCACCTCAGAGCCCTATCATGCAGATGCACTTACTGGTAAGGCACTACTTACCACCCAGTCTCTGCAAAACCTTGTTACAGCTCAAGGCTTAAAGATGCAGGTAAAAAATGAGTCGGGACAAATTTAGCTTGTCGCAGATATTCTCGGTGTGCCGGTAACGGTATTTTTAAAGGCAGAGCCAGGAACTGCTACCTCATCAGATCTTTCAAGAACAGTCCCTGCAGTAAAGCTTACTCCTACTGATGTTTCTTTAAATATTGCAAAGCTTGCTAATAAAAAGCCTGAAGCCCAAAGCCAGGAGCAAGATACTAAGCAAGATGGCAAACAAGATACTAAGCAGGACAACAAGCAGGGCGACAAAAAGCAAAATGAGGAAGCTAAGCCTAAGCGAGACGGCAGTATCTCGCTATCAAATATCTTAGATAACTTTAGTGTTCCAAGTTTTACCATCCCTATTGAGCAGGCTCCAAATGGCCTTGAAATTAACAAGCTTGAGGTTAATGAACAGGGTATTTATTTTGAGATTACCGGCAACCAGCTTAACTTAAGTGAGGCTGCAGGAATGGCTATGCCAACTCAAAACACCCCTGCCGCAAGTGAAGTAAGTAGTGCCGCTTCGCAGTCTGGAGTACAAACTGAGCAAGCAAAACAAGCTCAATAGGCTATTATTTAACAATTAAAAACTAGATGTGATATACGTTTAAGAAAGGACGAGTCAAACATGGCTTTGACCTCAGATGACGCGCGAAGAATTGCAGATTATGCGCGAATCGCTGTAGACGAGGGTGACCTCGGTCAGCTCGCAGACTATCTCAACAACATGATGGAGACGCTCGCTCCTATTAAGGAATTTGATCTTGAGGGCGTTGAGCCTACATTTCATCCAATAGGAGATTTGACCAACGTTATGCGTGAAGATGAGCCGGGGAAATCCCTTCCAATAGAGCTCGCTCTCAAAAACGCTCCTCAAACTTCAGACAGATATTTTAGAGTTCCAACCATCTTAGGAGGTCAGGAGTAATGAGTTTTTCACTTGATTCTCTTTCTGCTGTTGAGCTTTCTAAACTTATTAAGTCTGGAGGAGTAAGTGCAAAAGAGGTAACTGAGCAAGCTTACTCATTAATTGAGTCACGCGACGATAAGGTACAGGCATTTTTAGAGCTCACAGAAGATCTTGCTTTTAGCGCAGCACAAAAAATTGATGAGGCACGTGCAAAGGGAGAAGAGCTTCCTGCACTAGCTGGTGTGCCTATGGCGTTTAAAGACAACATGAACCTTATAGGTACTCATACCACCTGCGCATCAAAAATGCTTGAAGGCTTTGAGTCAGTCTACACGGCTACCTGCGTTCAAAATATGCTTGAAGCCGGAGGAATTCCTCTAGGAAAGTTAAACCTTGATGAGTTTGCCTTTGGTTCATCAACTGAGACCTCATACTATCAAACCACCAAAAACCCTCATGATTTAGAGCGTGTACCAGGTGGTTCTTCTGGTGGTTCTGCAGCAAGTGTGGCTGCAGGTGAGTCACTCATTACCCTTGGTTCTGATACCGGTGGATCAATTAGACAGCCTGCTGCATTTTGTGGTGTGGTAGGTCTTAAGCCAACCTATGGTACTGTTTCTCGTTATGGTGTAGTTGCCTTTGCATCCTCACTTGACCAGGTGGGACCATTTAGTAAGACGGTTGAAGATAATGCCTATGCCCTTCAAGCACTCGCTAAAAAAGACCCACGAGATGTTACCTCACAAAACATCACAGCTGACTTTATATCTCAGCTCACCGGAGACATCCGCGGCAAAAAAATTGGTGTGGTGAGCTCCATGATTGAGGCAAAGGGCGTATCTGAAGAAACTAAGCGTGCCTTAAGAAAGGCTCAAGAGCACCTCAAAGACTTAGGTGCAGAGCTTATTGAAGTTGAGCTTCCTCATGCAGAGTCTGCTATGAGTGCATACTATGTTATTGGCCCTGCAGAGGCATTTTCAAACCTTTCTCGCTTTGATGCTGTACGCTACGGACATCAGGCAAAGGCCTCTAACTTAGGCGATCAAACCTCACACTCACGCTATGAGGGATTTGGCCCTGAGGTAAGAAGACGTATTTTACTTGGTTCTTATATTCTTTCTTCAGAGCTCTACCATGAGTACTACTACCCAGCTCAGCAGGTAAGAACCCTTATCACCAAAGATTATACCGATGCCTTTGAGAAGTGCGACGTTATTTTGATGCCATGTTCTCCTCGTACGGCATTTAAGTTTGGTGAAATTGATGATCCAACCGAGATGTATCTCTCAGATATGTTTACGGTTTCTATTAACATTGCTGGTAACGGCGGCATTTCTCTGCCAATTGGTTTTGGCGATGAGAGCGGACTGCCAATTGCTGCACAGCTTGTATGTCCTGCATTTAAAGATGCTGATTTACTCAAAG
Source organism: Coriobacteriales bacterium (assembly GCA_029983705.1). Taxonomy (GTDB): domain Bacteria; phylum Actinomycetota; class Coriobacteriia; order Coriobacteriales; family JAEZZM01; genus JASBYZ01. Next base: position 13,453 of record JASBYZ010000021.1, on the reverse strand, counting down.
TTGCACACGCTTTGGAAGGATGTTATCCAAAAGTTGAAGTGGCAAAAATTATGAAGGCGGGTGAGTAAGGATGAAAACTCTTTCAGAGGTATTTAAAAAGTATGAGGCAGTTATTGGTCTAGAAATTCATACCGAGCTTACTTCGCTTGATACTAAGATGTTTTGCTCATGCAAAAACTCAAGCACTGACCCAGTAAACCAAAACGTATGCCCAGTTTGTTTAGGTATGCCAGGAGCACTTCCAGTACCAAATAAAGACGCTATTAAATCTATTGTTTTGGCTGGTCTCGCAACTAACTGCGATATTGAGAAAAACTCAATGTTTTATCGTAAAAATTATTTTTATCCTGATATGTCAAAGAACTATCAGATTACCCAAGGCCCTGTTGCCTTTTGTATGAGGGGACATCTGGATTTAGATGTGCCAACAAAGGCAGCTCAAGAGCGTGTTGATATAGATAAAGAGGAAGATGGCTCCTACATTGCACACATTGGAATTACCCGCATTCACATGGAAGAGGATGCAGGTAAGCTCAACCATATTGGTGGTGTAGACGGAAGAATTGCAGGAGCAGACCACTCACTTATTGACTATAACCGCTGTGGTGTGCCATTAATTGAGCTTGTGACCGAGCCAGATCTTCGCACTCCAGAAGAGGCTCGTCTCTTTATGCAAAAACTCCGTGAGATTTTCTTGACCATTAAAATCTCTGACTGTTCTATGGAGCAGGGTTCTATGCGCTGTGACGGTAACGTTTCTCTAAGAAAGCGTGGCGCAAAAGAGTTTGGTGTAAAAACTGAGCTTAAAAATATGAACTCATTTAAAAACCTCCACGATGGTCTTGAGTATGAGATTATTAGACAGGCAAATGTACTTGAAGAGGGCGGCCAGGTTTATCAGGAAACCCGTCACTGGGAGCCTTCAAACAAGCGTACGGTTGTTATGCGTACCAAAGAAACCGCAGATGACTACCGCTTATTCCCAGATCCAGATCTTGCTCCTTATGACTTATCTGATGAGTTTATTGATTCAGTACGTGAGTTCTTGCCTGAGCTTCCAGATCAAAAGCGCGATAGATATATTGCTGACTATGGTCTTTCAAAACAGGATGCAAGTGAGCTTGCAGGAAGTCTTGAGCAGTCAAGCTTCTTTGAAGAGGCCTTAGGCGATAAGAAAGAGATTGCTAAATCGTTAGCAAACATCATTCTTAACAATTTAGCTGGATACTTAAATGCAGAGGGCTTAAGTATTTCAGAGTCTAAGATTTCTGCTGAATCTATTTCAGAGCTTGCAGAGCTTCTCTCAAGTGATGAGATTTCTTCAAAGCAGGCAAAAGATGTCTTTGCCATCATGATTGAAGAAGATGAACTTCCACGCGTAATTGTTGAAGAGCGCGGAATGAAACAGGTATCTGATAAGGGTGCCATTGTTGAGCTGGTAAAAGAGGTTATAGCTAAGTCACCAGACCAAGTTCAGCAGTATAAGGACGGAAACCAAAAGATTATTGGTTACCTTGTAGGACAAGCCATGAAGGCATCAAAGGGCCAAGGTAATCCAAAACTTATTAATCAAACTCTTAGAGAAGAGCTTGATAAACTCTAAGCCGGATGAGAGGAGCAGCACTTTAGCGCTATGGTAAAAGATGACACAGTAAAAGGTATTTTATGCATTTTGGCATCTGCAATTGGTTTTGCAGCAATGATGGTTTTTGCAAAACTTGCAATTGATGTAGACCCTATTCAAAAAACTTTTTACAGAAATATTTTGGTGTCAGCCATAGCGCTTGTGTTTCTTATTAAAAATAAGACGAGTCTTAAAATTCCTCCCAAGGCTCGAATCCCTATGCTCTTGCGTGTGATTTGCGGAACTATAGGTCTTACGCTTGCCTTTGTAGCAGTTGAGATGCTTTACGTGGCAGATGCTACCTTACTTCAAAAACTATCTCCCTTTGTGGTAATTATTGCTTCCTACTTTGTACTGGGCGAGAAGGTCCATAAGTACCAAATTGCAGCACTCCTGGTTGCTTTTATTGGCGTGATTTTGGTGATTAAGCCAGGTTTTGGAAGCTTTTCAATTGGTGCAATCATCGCAATTATTGGCGCTATTGGCGGAGGTTTTGCCTACACCTTTGTACGTCTTTCAAATAAACGCGGGGTAGACTCTGGTGCGATTGTATTTTACTTTGCGATGTTTGCCTGGGTGATATACATCCCATACATGGTCATGAACTTTACGCCTCTAAGTCCCTATGAGATGCTCATAATGCTTGGTATTGGTATATCTGCTGCTATTGGACAGTATGGCATTACCTATGCCTATTCATTTGCCCCAGGTAGATCAATTTCTGTATTTGAATACTCCCAGGTTATTTTTGCAGCGCTCTTTGCCTTTATTGCCTTTGGCGAGGTACCAGATGCCTTAAGCTGGCTTGGATACGCCATTGTGATTGCTGCCGGCGCCCTCCTTATCTTTAGGACAAAACGCATTCAAAAACAGGAGCTTAAAAGAGATAAGGCGTAAATGATGATCGAGTTTAGTGAGGCCGATAAGAGAGAGCTTGCTTTACGAGAGCCGCGCTTTGCTGAGCTGTATGTACACTATAGAAATATTATGCGTGTAGAAGAACCTGATTTATTCTATTCACTCATCCGCTCAATCGCAGGGCAGCAGGTTTCAGGAGCTGCACAGGAAAGCTTGATGAACAAGCTCAAAGCTAAGCTTAAGACTATCACTCCTCATACGCTCTCAAGGCTTAGACGTGATGAACTGAAAGCGCTTGGTGCATCAGGCCCTAAGGCAGAGTATATGCACGGGGCAGCTGCCTACTTTTTAAATCTTTCAGACTCAGATCTCACTGAGCTTAAAGAGCTAGATAATGATGCCTTTATAAACGAGATCACTCAGATTAAGGGTGTGGGAGTGTGGACCGCTGAAATGCTCCTGCTCTTTAGCCTTAAGAGAAGAGATATCTTGAGCATACATGACCTAGGTATACGCAGAGGTCTTAAGGCACTGTATGGCTATGAGGAGATAAGTCCTGAGCGTGCATGGTGCGTACAAAAGCTCTATGGAGAGCAGTCTAGCTTGGCAAGTTTATATCTGTGGGAGCATTCTAAAGACTACGAAAAGCAAGAAGAGCCTGAGTACAAAATGGCCTATGAGTCTCCTTTTGGCTGGCTCTATGCAAAGGCAGGGCAGAGGGGACTTTGCTTTCTTAAACATGAAAGTCAGTTAAGTGAGCTTGAGCAGAAAGCCTTTAAACAAGAAGAAAATAGGGATGCAGTCTTGGGCTACTTAGCATGCGAGCTTGATAGCTATTTTGCAAAAGAGTTTACTCACTTTAGCGTGCCGCTTGACTATAAGATGCATCAGCTAAGTGATTTTTCTATCAGAGTGTATAATGCCCTTAAGGAGCTGAGCTTTGGGCAAGCTACAAGTTACAAGGGACTTGCAAGTCTTGCAAAAAGCCCTAAGGCAGCGCGTGCTATTGGAAATATCATGGGTAAAAATCCCTGGCCAATTGTAGTGCCCTGCCATAAAGTATTAAAGTCAGATGGAAGCCTAGGTGGCTTTAGCCTACCGCTTTCACTTAAGAAGTCTTTATTAGAGTTTGAGGGTATTACATATAGCTAATATGACTACAGAATTTGACCAACTTGAGCGCTGTACAATTTGTCCGAGAACCTGCAGAACTAATCGCCATGAAAAAGCAGGAGCACTCTGTAAGGCAGGCGACCATATTAAGGTAGCGCGCGCTGCACTTCATTTTTGGGAAGAGCCTCCTATTTCGGGTGAAAAAGGCTCTGGCGCTATCTTTTTCTCGCACTGTGCACTTAAGTGCGTATATTGTCAAAATAAAGAAATCTCTACTGGTGGCTTTGGGCTTGAGATAAGTCCTGAGCGCCTCTATGAAATATTTTTTGAGCTTAAAGAACAAGGTGCTCACAATATTAACCTTGTCTCGCCAAGTCACTACTTTGCGCTTATCGCCCCGGTTATAAAGCGCGCAAAAGCTGATGGATTAAACCTTCCTGTTATCTATAATGGCTCTGGTTATGAGCGGGTAGAGACGCTTAAAGATCTTGAGGGCCTCATTGACATCTGGCTTACTGACTACAAATATTCAAGCAACCAGCTTGCTCAAAAGCTGTCTCGTGCAAGAGATTATCCGCAGGTGGCGCTGGAGGCGCTTAAAGAGATGGATCGCCAAAATACGCTTCGAGGCTCAGATCAATATGACGGTGCGGGCATGATGAAGCAGGGAATTATCGTAAGACATCTGATTTTGCCTGAGCATGTTGATCAGTCTAAGAAAGTCTTGCAAATTATTTATGACAACTTTGGCACTCGCCTAAAGCTTTCCTTAATGAGTCAGTACACACCAACAGAGGTAAATACACGTTTTGCCCCAGAGCTTGGGCGTGCAATTACAAAAGATGAGTACGAAGAGGTGCTTGATTTTGCAGATGATTTGGAGCTTGATTACTTTTGGCAAGAAGGAGAAGCCTGCAAAGAAAGCTTTATCCCAAGCTTTGATACGACCGGTGTTTTAAACTGCTAAAATAAGTCAGAGTACACCCCTTCAATCTTTAGAGGCACAAACGATATGCGCAAGCTTTTCTTAAAAGCTATACACCTTTTTATCCTCCTTATAATAGGAGGGCTTTTGTGTGCTGTGCCTGCACTAGCTGAGGAAAGTGAAAGCCCAGAAAACTCACAAGACCAAGCAGCTCAAATAAAGTCTTCACTTGAAAATTTAATTGTCTCTCGTCAAGACAGGATGCATGCCTATTCAGCTGCGATTTTAATGCCTGATAGAAGCATTATTGATAGCTATCACGGCCTCAAAAATGGTCTGGGCGAGTTTGTAAACTATGAAACCTGCTATGACCTAGGTGAGCTGAGCAATATCTTTATTTGGATTTCGGCAATTCAGCTAAGCGAGAAGGGCCTGCTTGATTTAAACAGCGACATTCGCCTGTATTTACCAGAGGATTTTAAGCTTCCAAAAAATACTAAAGCGACCATTAACTTTATGAATTTAATGACGCACAGCTCAGGCTTTGATATGTCATTTTTAAATACCGTACAGCCAAACTCTGATGAGCCTTTGAGCTTAAAAGACGCGCTGCATTTTAGTGATGCGCGCCAAACCTATAAACCAAAGGATTTAGTCTCTCAGTCAAACTATGCCTCAGCGCTTGCTGCCTACATTATTGAGCGCGTTTCAGGTATGAGCTATAACTCCTACGTTCACTTAAACATTTTAAAGCCCATGCGCATGAACCATACCTCACTGCTAAGCAGTATGGATGATAATCTCAAAGTAAAAGAGCTTAGACAAGAGCTTGATTCTTATAGTCGAGACGGAAGACCAATGGGCTATGTGAGACAAGACTATACCTTTTATCCTGCTATGTCTGCAGTTTCAACCCCTCAAGACATCATCAGGCTTGTGCGCGGCTTATTTAGGTATAGCTATGATGACTTATTTAGTGAAGATGCAAGCTATGAAAAACTATTTGAAGCTCAGTTAAGTTATGAGGCAAATGCGGGTCCGCGTATTGCACATGGCTTTTTTAGACTGCCTATGAAAGAAAACACCTGGTTTATCTATGGCTCAACTCCTGCCTCAAGTGCTCTTTTAGAAATTGATACCACCAATAAGCAAGCCTTTGTGGTAATGACTAATGTTGAAGAAGACCAAGACCTCTTGTGGCAAAGTGCCCAGCGCGTATTTGGTAGGTCAAACCCCACCATAGAAAAGAACTTAGAAAATTCTGCTAAGTGGAGTGGGGTATATCAGGACGCACGCTCCCCACAACACGGCCCATCAAAACTTGCTTCGGTATTTATGAGGCAAATTGTTCTTACTGATAACAACAAAGATCTTCTGATAAATAGCGATAGATTTATGCAGCAAAGTCCTGGTAGATACTTTAATGACTCAGGAATTCAGCGGGATAATTCGGTGGTATTTTCTCCCTCTGGTCACTACATTACAAAGCTTTCCTATCCTCAGCAGGACTTCTTTAAAGTGCCAGCCGACATCTTTATCTTAGAAGGCGTGCTGATTGGAGGGGCCTTAAGTGCAGCTCTACTCTCAATTGCTGGCATTATTGGTATTGCAATCTATAGACTCAGAAACTTAAGAAGAGGTTCTGAAACAAAAATTGGTGCTCTTCCTAATTTTGTCTACCTTCTTAATATTATCCTGATGGTAATAGTTACTATGGCAACTCAAGCGCTTCTGACAAACTCAACAAGTGCGCTCTTTAAGAGCTTTTTAGCCTTTGGTTATGGCTACTTTTTTATAGGACTTATATTTTTAGTCCTGATTGTTAAGCGCTTATCGCAAGGGCTTTCGCAAAACTTTAAGAGAATCCACTACATTATTTGCTTGTGTTCAATTGTGGTAATACTTATGAACCTTGTATACTGGGAAATTATTTTTTAGTGCTTCTTTAACTGTGTGAGGTCTACCTCTGCCCAAAGTCCAATCTTATTATCGCGTGCATAATCTTGTGCCTGATAGATTTGCTTTCCGTATTTGGTATTAGGCTTAAACTGAACTGCCTTAGCATAACCGTCACGCAGTACTTGAATGCTTAAAAGGTAGGATACATCGTAGTTTACCTCGCGAGGGTCCTTGGTCCAGACGTGTGCGAGCACGCGGTCATATTGGTCGTAAATTTCTTTATCAAATTCAAGGTAGCACTTTGAGTTCGCAAGGGCCTTCTCGGTATACTCTTTAGCTTGCACGGCATACTCATAACTATCTTGTCTGTTAATCTCTGGGGTGTCGATGCCAATCACTCTGATCTTTACGCTCTTAAAAGGTTTGTGTTTTGTGTGCACCCAAATGGTGTCTCCGTCGTGGGCGTGCTCGAGGCTCGCCTCTATTACATTTCCACTTACAAAATCTTCTGACTCTGCTCTTTTGGGTGAGCCATCAAATGCTTCTGTAAGAACACGGCTACCCGTATCTTCAAGCTTTTGACTGAGAGACTTACCCGTATCAGCTGCTTTAGGAGCCTCACCTAACAAAAGGGTAATAAGGGTTCCAAGTATGATTGCAATAGCAACTAAGAGCAGGGTTGAAATAATAAGTTTTTTGTTTCGCATCAAGCTACCTTACAGTTTTTTAAAAATTCGAAGTTCTTATACGTTATAGTAAATGAGACAGATAAATAGTAACAAATTTTTAAGGATAAACATGAGCGATAACAGCCTGAGTCCATCAGAGCGTGAAGAACTAGAACAGCTAAGAGCGCTTAAAGCTAAGCAAGATGCCAAAGAGCGTGAAATGCACGATAAGCTTGAGCTCGAAGAGCTCAGACAAGAGCAGCAGCGTGAAGCAGAAAAGCGCCAGATGGCTCGTCAAATTATTGAGGAAAAACGAGAGAGTTTTAAAGAGCAGGCAAAGCGTGACAAAATGTATGCCCAAGGTGAGCTGCCACCTATGCCGCTTGTACAAAAAATAATTCTTGTGGCTGTGTTTATCATCATGGTCGCAGTAATTATCTATATTTTAAAATTTTACGAGATTCTCTAAAAAACAGTTTAGTGACAAGTACGAGTTACTGAGCTTCTTTTAATATACTTATAAAAAAATAAATGTTTTTAACAAAGGAATTTTATCTATGCCATTTAAAAATTCTCAGGATGCTCAGGGCTCTGAGGGGCAAGCTCAGCACTTTGCTCCAGCCGGTGAGACTCCAAACATTGCACTAAACTCAAAAACCTCAGAGGCAATGCAGGCGCTTGAGGTCAAGCGCAAGAAAAAGAAGCGCAATAAAATTATTAGAAACATCATTATTGTTCTTGTAATTTTACTGCTCTTAGGCCTTGGATACTGTGCGATGACTGAACAACAAAAGGCCAACCTTGCTGCTCAAGAAAAGCCAACCGGTGAGGTTATAAAGGGTGACTTTACTAAGACGGTATCTAACTCTGGTACGGTTCAAGCGCTTGCCAACCAGTCAGTAAACCCATCTGTAAGCGGAAACATTAAAACGGTTGACGTAAAAGAGGGAGATACAGTTGAAGAAGGACAGCTTATCTTTACCTTTGAATCAAGTCAAATGGAAGAAGCTATTGAGCAAGCCGAGATGGGCGTAAAGCAAGCTAAAGACGGGGTAAGTCAGTCACAGCAAGGTGTAAAACAAGCTATTGCTTCTTACAACTCAGCTGTAGAGCAATATAACTACGCGCTCCAAGGTCAAATTGACGCACGTGATGAGGCAATCAAGCAACAGGCTGACGCTGATGCAGCTGCTGCTAAGGCAAAGGCTAAGGCAGAAGCGCAGACTGCTAAGCTTAAGGCAGAACAGGCTGCACAAGCTGCATCTGCTCAAGCTGCTCAGGCTGCACAAAATGCTCTAAACATGCAAATTGACACCTTACTTAATGGCTATAACCAAGCAAAAAGCCAACAAGCTCTCTACACTCAGCTTAATAAATCAGGCCAAATTGCAAATCCTGGTATGAGTTATCAAGAGGCTTATGATGTGATTAATAAAAAAGCTGGAAATAAGGCAGGCGTTTATGATTGGGCAAAGCGTCAACTCGAGGCTGCTCAACATAATTCAGCTGACATTAGCGTAAACAACAATCCTACTAACAATCCGCCGGTAAATAATCAAAATCCAAATCCAGCAGGTGCAAACCAAAATCCAAAGACTAAGCTCTCAGGCATTTCTCAGCACTGGTTAAACATGCTCTTATATGAGTCAGAGCTTAGAACCCGATTTGGTATTGATCCTAACGATCCATCAAGTGTTGCAGCAGTTAAGGCACAAATCCTACAGGGTAACATTCCTGAGGGAGCTCAGATGCCAGGAGCTGCTGATAATATTGATACAGATATTGAGGGTGCAAAGATTCCTATTCCAAAGGTGAATCCAGCACCATTTGATAAAGACTCACTTAACCTTGCAATTGAAACTGCAAGAAAGGGAGTGGGTACAGCTCAACTTGCAGTAGAGGCTGCTGAGCAAAACTTGAAAAACGCTAAAGACGCCTACAACAATGGTGAGGTTCGCGCAAAGATCAAAGGCGAGGTAATCTCTATCAATGTTGAGCCAGGTATGAAGCTTGAAAACCTCCTTCAGTCTGGTAAACCAGCAGCAGTGATTGCTGACGTATCTGGTCTTAAGGCAAATGTTGATGTAAACGAGCTTGATATCTTAAAGGTAAGTCCTGAGACTAAGGCATCTATTACCTTTGACGCAATTCCTAACTACACCGCAAAAGGCCAAGTTGAGTCAATTGCATCAAGTCCTGCAAACCAACTGGGAGCAGGCGGAGAGACCGTTAAGATGCCAGGTGCTCCAGGCGTTGTGACCTATCCGGTTGGAGTTAAGATTCTTGACCCAGATAACAAGCTTAAGGTAGGTATGACCGCTAACATTACCCTCACCATCGAAGAGCTCAAAGATGTTTTGATGGTCCCACTTACTGCGGTAAACAATGACGGAACAAGTGACTATGTAAACAAGGTTACCCGCGATAAAGACGGTATTGCCCAAGTTACAAAAGTTCCTGTAGAAGTAATTACCTCAAATGAGAACTTTACGGTTATCAAAGGTGATGATCAGCCGGGCGATAAGTTGGAGACGGTAAGTGAAGATGCTGGTATGCCACAAGCAGCGGTGGGCATGTAGTCAATGGCTAATTTAACTCCAAATAATTCAGGTCGCGACGTTGTAATTGACGTGCGCGACCTGCACAGAATATTTGAAACGCCTGCAGGACAGACGCATGCACTGAGAGGTGTTACCTTTCAGGTGCAGCGCGGTGAGTTTGTGGCTATCATGGGACCTTCTGGTTCTGGTAAGTCTACGCTAATGAACTTGCTTGGCTGCCTTGATACCCCTACCTATGGTCAGTATTTCTTAGAGGGAATTGACGTTTCTCTTTATACTGACGATGAGCTCGCCGACGTTCGTGCACACCGTATTGGCTTTGTGTTTCAATCCTTTAACCTGCTTTCAAGAACAACCGTGCTAAGAAACGTGATGCTTCCTTTGGTATATACCCGCGCTCCAGAAGCTGAGCGTGAAGAGCGCGCAGCTCAAGCACTTTTTCAGGCAGGCCTCACAGAAGAAGTTTTTGATAAGAAGTCAAATGAGATTTCTGGTGGACAGATGCAGCGTGTGGCTATTGCCAGAGCGCTTGTAAATAATCCAGCTATTATCTTGGCTGATGAGCCTACCGGTAACTTAGACTCAAAGACTGGTGAGCACGTACTTCAAACCTTTAAAAACCTCAGAGACCAAGGCTCAACCATTGTTTTGATTACCCATGACTATGGTGTATCCCTGCATGCTAACCGTGCCTACCAAATTAGAGACGGACTACTTTATGAGGGAGCACAGGCGGACTCAATCTTAAGCTCAGCTCAGGGAGGTGGCTCCCATGAAGTTTAGAGACCTATGGTTTGAGATCTGGAACGCACTTAGTGCTAATAAAGGAAGAAGTGCCCTCACCATCCTTGGTATTGTTATTGGTATTGCGGCTGTAGTAACTATGACCTCTCTGATTGCAGGTATGCGCTCCTCACTGCTTACAACTGTTGGAGCAAACCAGGCACGCTTAATTCAGGTTGCCTCCATTAACGGAAACGTGATTACCAGAGATGACCTCAATTACATTAAAGAGCATGTTCCTGGAGTAAGCTATACCGGTACTATGGTCTCGGGTGAACAGGTGCATGTTTCTACTGATAGAAATACTCAGCGTGGTCTTATCTATGCAACGTCTCCGGGCGTTTTAAAGATTAATGAGAAAACCTATAAGCTTAATAAAGGTAGGTATTTCTTACCAAGTGACTCTGATCAGCTAAGACAGGTTGCTATTTTGGATGGCAACTTAGTAAAGCAGCTTTTTAATGATGAAAACGCAGATGTTATTGGTAAGACGGTAAGCTTAAACGGACACAAGTACTCAATTATTGGTACCTTAAAACCTGCAAGTGGCTTTATGGCCTTTGGTGGTCCGGGAGTGTATGTTCCGCTTAAAACTGCGGTTTCTCGCCTGGGTACAGAAGATAAATATGATGTTTTTTATGCATATGTTGATGAGTCTCAAGACATAAACACCGCGAAAAACATGATTAAAGATACCCATGATAAGAGGCACCCGGTAAAAGATTCTGGACCAAGTCAAATGAATGAGGTTGTTATTTCTACCGATCAGGCTCAGAAATCTAACTTCCAGGTTATGACCTCTGAGGATATAACCCAAATGGTTGACTCAATTACCTCTGTATTTACGGCAATTTTAGGTTCTGTAGCATCCATTTCTCTAATTGTTGGTGGTATTGGCATTATGAACATGATGCTTACCAATGTATCTGAGAGAATTAAAGAGATAGGACTCAGAAAGTCAATTGGTGCCAAGTCCAGAGACATTACCAACCAATTTTTGGGCGAGTCAATCGTGCTTTGTTTAATAGGTGGCGTAATAGGTTTGATACTGGGTTATTTAGCGGCACTTGGTATTGCTGCTGTGCTCTCGCTCTTTAGTCCAGATATGTCATTTACCCCTGTGGTTACCCCACAAATTGCAGCTATTGCCTTTATTGTATCAAGCTTTATTGGCATCGCATTTGGATACGGACCTGCAAGAAAAGCAGCCAAGCTCGATCCAGTGGAGTCTTTACGACACCAATAAAGCTCATTTTGAGAGTAAAAGATTATTTAGAGCGTTTGAGAGGCTTCTTTAAGTCTTTCAAGCGCTTCTTTTAATTCTAAGCTTGGAAGCGCTAGGTTAAAGCGCTCAAAGCCCTTGCCCTCATCGCCAAAAATATAACCTTCATCAAGACAGAGTCCGGCCTTGTTTTGCATGAAGTCTTCAAGGCTTTTTTCATCATCAAAGTAGGCACTAAAATCTACCCAAGCAAGGTATGTTGCTTCAAGCGGGGTCACAAGAGCCTTATCTAAGTGCTTTTCGATGTAGTCCTTTAAGAGCTTATAGTTATCATCTACCACCTTGATAAGCTCCTCTAACCAAGCTTCAGCGTTTTGATAGGCAGCGATTGTTGCACTTCGCGCAAAGTAGGGGATGCCAAAGGCTCCATCAAGTTTTGCTTGCATATCAAACTTTTCTTTGAGCTCAGGCTTAAATATAAAAATGTTTGAACACATAAGGCCAGCTAAATTAAAGGTTTTAGAGACTGCAGTGCAAATGATTGAGATGTCTTTTGCACCAGGGATGTTTGCTAAGGATACATGGGTTTTGCCTGGCATTATTAAGTCTGAATGAATTTCATCACTTACAATCAACACCTCATACTTTTTGGCAAGCTCAACTAGTTTTGTGAGTTCTTCTTTTGACCAAATGCGCCCCACTGGATTATGAGGTGAGCACAAAAACATGAGTTTAACTGTTGGGCGAGAGAGCTTTTGCTCAAGGTCTTCAAAGTCAATGTGGTATCTGCCGCTTTCATCTCTCACAAGTGGGTTTTCTACGATCTTTCTCTTAAGTGAGAGGGTGGACGCCTTGAATGGATAGTAGACCGGAGGCTGAATTAAGACCTCATCGCCCTCATTACTAAAGGCCTTTATTGCGTGCTTGATTGCACTTATAACGCCTCGGGTAGTTACGAGATTATCTTTTTCAATCTCAAAATTATGGTGAGTGCTAAACCAGTGCTTAAGTGCTTGAATATAGGCATCATCTGGCATGGTGTAGCCATAAATACCGTGGTCAACTGCTTTGTGGAGCGCCTCTTTAATTTCAGGGGCTGCGCTAAACTCCATGTCTGCAACGCTGAGCGGCATATAGTTTTTGCAAAGCCCCTCAGGTCGGCTGTCCCATTTATTGGCTCCGGTGCCATTTCTGTCTATTGAACTTGTGAAGTCATACATATTATCAACCTCTCAATTGCAATTATGTTATTTAGCAAAGCTTATACCCGGATGTATTTTGACTTAGGTGAGTTGGTATATATGAGTTATGCTTTTAACAAATCTCTGTGACGTATCTAAAAGGTGGCCTTATGAATCAAGAAGCATCCGTTATTGAACTCATACATTCCGCGCTCTTAACAGACCTCTACCAACTTACCATGGCTCAGGCATATTTTGAGAGTGACCTAAAAGATGCTGAAGCATGCTTTCATCTCTACTTTAGGGATAATCCTTTTCAAGGTGGATACACAGTAGCCTGTGGTACGGGACAAATTGCTGATATTGTGAGTGCGCTCCATTTTTCAGATAGCGATATTTACTATCTCTCAAGTTTGCCTGCACCTCAGGGTGGCAAACTTTTTAGCAAGGAGTTTTTAGACTACCTTAAAGATTTTAGCCCACGTTTTGATATTGCTGCAGTTGATGAGGGAGAGATTGTCTTTCCGCGTGAGCCTTTAGTAAGGGTTAGTGGCCCTATTATTGACTGCCAAATTCTTGAGACCTGCTTACTTAACCTCGTTAACTTCCAAACTTTAAT
>JASBYZ010000020.1 GCA_029983705.1 Coriobacteriales bacterium | reverse complement strand
GCTGGATCCAGTTGTGGTGGAACTACTGCGTCATCATATCTTTTTAAAGTATTTTTTTGCTTGTCTTGGGCAACTTATATAATGTCTAAGACAAGCTTTTTTACTGTTAGGAGATAAATTATGCAATTTCCTGAGTATCGCGCACGCAGACTGCGTGTTTCTGAAACTCTTCGTTCTTTAGTTCGTGAAACTCAACTAGACGCTAAAGATTTTATATATCCATTGTATGTAAAACACGGAAGCAAGCTTAAAGAAGAAATCTCATCAATGCCGGGCGTATATCGCTTTTCAATTGACATGCTCGAAGATGAAATCTTAGAAATCAAAAAGCTTGGTATTAGGTCTGTCATCCTCTTTGGTATTCCAGACTCAAAAGATGAGATGGGCACTGAGAGCTATGATGCGCATGGTGCAGTTCAAGAGGCAGTTCAAGAGATCCATCGTGTAGATCCTGACATGATAGTTATTACTGACGTATGCATGTGTGAGTACACTGACCATGGTCACTGTGGCAAGCTTGACGATAAGGGCTATGTTATAAACGATGCAACTCTTGAGATGCTTGCAAAAGAGGCTGTTTCTCACGCTCAAGCAGGAGCTGATATTGTAGCTCCATCTGACATGATGGACGGTCGCGTTGGAGCAATTCGTGATGCCTTAGATGAGGCAGGTTTTGAAAACACTCCAATTATGGCTTACAGCGCTAAATTTGCTTCCGCATACTACGGACCATTTAGAGAAGCTGCTGAGTCAAGCCCTAAGTTTGGTAACAGAAAAAGCTATCAAATGGATAGTGCAAATGCACTTGAGGCGCTCAGAGAGGTTGAGCTTGATATCCAAGAGTCAGCAGATTTTGTCATGGTTAAGCCAGCACTTTCATATCTTGATATCTTATGGCGTGTAAAAGAGCGCTTTGAATTTCCTACCGTGTGCTACAACGTTTCAGGTGAATATGCCATGGTAAAGGCTGCAGCTCAAAAGGGCTGGATTGACGAGAAGGCCATTGTACTTGAAACGCTTTTATCAATGAAAAGAGCAGGCGCAGACCTTATCATCACCTACCATGCTAAGGATACAGCGCGCTGGATCTTAGAAGACTTACATAAAGGAATAACTCATTAATGAGAAATGATAGACAATTATCCCCAAAACAATTTAGTCCAGAAGAAGAACAAGAAATAGCAGACGCAATGTCTCCATGCGGAACAGACGCGCTTTCAATTCCGATGGGACATCCAGGAGGCCACCCAGGAGGACATCCTGGTGGTCATCCGGGCGCTCACCCTGGAGGACATCCAGGAGGCCAGCGTATAGGCGGTTCTCGCTCAAGAGGTTTTAGACCTGGTGGCGGTAAGCAAGCACTTGAGTATCAAGAGCGTACCGGTATAAAGGCGCCTCGCATCATTGCGTGGGAGCTTACGCGCTCGTGTAACTTAAACTGTGTACACTGCAGAGCTGCATCTGAGTTTGGACACTACCCAGGTGAGTTATCTACAGATGAGATTAAGGCCACTATCGATAACATCACCTCAATAACTAACCCAATATTAATTCTCACAGGCGGAGAGCCACTTTTGCGCCCTGATATTTGGGAAATTATCGACTATGCCCAAGAAAAAGGGGCCTCACCAGTAGTTTCTACAAACGGAACTCTACTTACAGAAGAGGTTGCTCAAAATCTTGCTAAGCATAACATCCCGCGCATATCTATCTCGATTGACTTTCCTAACGCAGAAATGCACGACAAGTTTAGAGGAGAAGAGGGTGCTTTTGCGGCCTCAATTGAAGGCATTAAGAGGGCTAAGGCACACGGTGTGGGTGTTCAGGTAAACACCACAGTTACCAAGATGAACCATAACATGCTTGAAGAGATGCACGATCTTGCCTTATCGCTTGACCTAGATGCTTTTCACATCTTCTTACTGGTTCCAACTGGTAGAGGAGAGGACTTAAGAGACGTTGAGCTTACTCCAGAAGAGTATGAGGAGGCCCTAACCTGGGCCTACAATAGGCAGCAGACCTCGCCAATGCACTTTAAACCTACAGACGCCCCTCAGTACTACCGCATCATTCACCAAAAGGCAGTTGAGGAAGGCTCTAAGGTGAGTGCAGAACAATATGGTCTTGATGCAATTACCAGAGGGTGTTTGGGAGGCATTACCTTCTGCTTTATTTCTCATACCGGAGATGTTCAGCCTTGTGGTTACTTTGACCTTCAGTGCGGAAACGTAAAAGAGATTCCGTATGACAAAATTTGGACAGAGTCACCAGTCTTAAATGACCTACGAACCTACTCTAAGCTTGAGGGTAAGTGCGGTGCATGTGAGTATCGCGGCGTTTGCGGAGGATGCCGTGCTCGTGCGCTTGCAATTTCTGGCAACTATATGGGCGAGGAGCCCTATTGTGCCTACACACCAAGAAAGTGGCGTGAAGAGGGCAAGAAGTCACATGCCCGAAAGATTTCTAAGTAATTGGAGAGAGCTACATGGCCGATTTAGACCAGCTAGACAAAGAAATAATCAGTATTATCCAAGCGCAGTTTCCACTTGAGGCAAATCCCTATGATGTTTTGGGAGAGCGCTTTGCTATCAGTGGAGATGAGCTTTTTAGCCGCGTGCAAAAGATGTATGATGCAAAGCTTATTAGACGTCTCGGTGCGGTTTTTGATTCATACCACCTTGGGTATCGCTCAGCACTCTGTGCAATTAGCGTGCCTGATGAAGAAAAAGTACAAGAGGTTGCTGATTTTATTAGTGCCTACCCTCAGGTAACCCATAATTATTATCGTCCTAACAAGTATAATATATGGTTTACCTTAACCTGTGCCTCAGAGCTTGAGCGTAAGGTAATTTTTGAAGAGATTGCCAAAAAGACTGGCTATAGCGATATCTTATATCTACCAGCAATTAGACTTTATAAGATTCAGGTTAACTTTAATCTTACCGATTCTAAAGAAGCAGATCTCAAGGCTCCTGATAGCTATAGAGAACCCGGAAAAATTGTTGTTGAAGAATTTGATGAGCTTTCAAAAGAGCTGGTAAGACAACTGCAAGGCAATCTTATTGGCCAAAGGCAGCCCTTTAGCTTTGTTGCCCAAGAGGTAAATAAAAAACTAGCTGATGAGCTGGGCTATGAGATTAATGAGACGGTTGTACTTCAGCGCATGAGAAACTGGAAGTTCAACCATACTATGCGAAGATTTGGTGCACTGCTTCGCCATCAAAAAGTTGGCTTTAGCCACAACGGAATGGTAGTGTGGAATGTTCCAGATGAAATTGCTATTACCGTAGGCACCATCATGGCTTTACAGCCTGAGGTAAGTCACTGCTATGAGCGCGTAAGATACAAGCAGTGGCCTTATAACATGTACACCATGGTTCATGGCAGTTCTGAAGAAGAAGTAGAGGCAGTTGCCCAAAGAATCGTTGAAGATTGTAGGGCTCAAGGTATAGATATTGTTCCGGAGATGATTCTATACTCTATTAAAGAATTTAAAAAAGTATCAATGAAATATTTTTTGTAAGCTAAGGGAGGAGTGAGCACTGATGGAAAAAGTAGCAGCTAATGATCCAAACAGTCATTTTACACGACTGGGATCAGAGCCTGTTTTTAAGTTGCTGATTGAATTTTCAATCCCAGCTTTAATAGGTTTAGTTGTTCAGGCTCTCTATAACATTGTGGATGCAATCTTTGTAGGTCACGGAGTTGGTGAGTTAGGACTTGCTGCTACCACGGTTTCCTTTCCGGCAATGACTGCAATGATTGCGGTCTCCTTCCTTATGGGTTTTGGAGGAAACTCCCTTGCTGCTATTAGACTTGGTGAGAGTAAAAAAGATGAGGCCGAGAAAATCTTGGCAAACACGCTTGTCCTTCTTATTGTGGGCTACATAGTAAGCCTTATACCAGCACTTATCTTTTTAGATGAACTCCTTATTTTAAGCGGTGCTGATGAGGCAGTGTTGCCCTATGCACGTGACTTTATGTTTATCATCTTGCTTGGTGGTATTTTCCAGGTTGTCTCATATGGTTTAAATAACTTTATTAGAACCTCTGGCTATCCAAAGATTGCACTTGCAACCATGCTTGTAGGTATTGCAGTAAACGTAGTCTTGGGCTACCTCTTTGTTTTGGTATTTGACTGGGGCATGAAGGGTGCTGCGTGGGCTACTGTTATTGCATGGCTTGTATCTACAATTGCTGTTGCCATCTTTTTTATATCTAAGTATTCACCGCTCAGTTTTAAGCTTGAAAACTTTAAACTTAACGCTCACCGCGTGCTCAGAATTATCTCTTTAGGTGTGCCACAGGCGGCCTTACAGCTTGCTATGGCAGTAATTAACGTAGTAGAAAATAACCTCATTACTATGTATGGCCAGACAGACCCAGTCATGGGTGTTGCAGGTGGTCTTGCAGCAATGAGTGTGCTCAGTCGTGTTGGATTCTTATCAATTGTACCGGCTTTAGGTTTTGCTCAAGGAGCTCAGCCTATTTTGGGATTTAACTACGGTGCTAAAAATTTTGAGCGCATAATTTCTACGGTTAAGCAGGCTATTGGTATATCGGCAATAATTATGACCTTATTCTGGTTAACCATACTCTTTGTACCTGAGTTTTATGTAAGACTCTTTGGCCTAGACGGCGCTCACGTTGAGTACACCTCGTTTGCCCTTATTTTGTATCTGATATTTTTACCAGTTATTTCATTTCAGATTATTGGTTCTAACTACTTCCAGGCTACAGGCCAGGCGCTTAAGGCTACCATCTTAACCCTTACAAGACAGATCATTTTCTTGATTCCGCTCTTAATTATTACGCCTATGATTGCCCCAAGCTTAATAGGTTTAACTGAAATGCAGTCGATATTTTTTGCGGCTTCCCTTTCAGATATTACCTCAGCTCTGGTGGTAGCGGCCTTTATATTCCCTGAGGTAAAAAAGCTCAGGCGTTGGTCAGAAGAGTACCATCCGCTTAAGCAAGCGCAAGAATTAGAAAAACTGCAAGAAACTGCTGAAAATTATAAAAACTAAACAAGGAGCGTAGAGCTATGCAAGATATTACTCAACATGAGGCATCAAGTAAGGCTTTTGCTGAGGCACAAGAGGTTATTGCGGGCGGAGTTAACTCTCCAGTTCGTGCCTTTGCCTCGGTTGGCTTAGATCCTATTTTTTATGATATAGCCAAGGGTGCCTATGTGTACGATATTGACGGTAATAAGTATCTTGACTTTGTTTGTTCGTGGGGACCTATGATTTTAGGTCACGCCTATCCACCCGTGCTTGATGCAGCTAAAGAGGCACTTGCTAAATCAAGTAGCTTTGGTGCGCCTTGTCTGAGTGAGACCAAGCTTGCAAAAAAGATAGTTGACCTGGTTGACTCTATAGAAAAGGTCAGGTTTGTATCAAGCGGTACCGAGGCTACTATGTCTGCGATTCGTCTTGCTCGCGGATACACTAAACGCGATAAGTTTATCAAGTTTGAGGGTAACTACCACGGACACTCAGATTCTTTATTGGTAAGTGCTGGCTCAGGCGTTGCAACCTTTAACATCCCTGGTACCCCTGGTGTAACTCAAGGAGCGGTAAAAGACACCCTACTTGCAAAATATAATGACCTTGACTCAGTGCGTGAGCTTTTTGAGGCAAACCCAGATGACATTGCAGCAATAATCTTAGAGCCTATTGCAGGAAACATGGGATGCGTTAAGGGAAAGCAAGAGTTCTTAGAAGGACTTCGAGAGCTTTGCGATAAGCACGGTGCCCTCTTAATTTTTGATGAGGTTATTTCAGGTTTTAGAGCATCACTTCAAGGTGCTCAAGGTTTAAACGGCATCACTCCTGACCTAAGCTGCTTTGGCAAAATTATTGGTGGAGGTTTTGCGGTTGGTGCCTTTGGCGGTAAAGCTGAAATTATGGACTACCTTGCACCGGAAGGCCCAGTCTATCAAGCAGGAACTCTGAGCGGAAACCCAGTTGCAATGGCAGCAGGTCTTGCCATGATTGAGTCTTTAGAAAAACTCAATCCTTACGGACACATTGAAGCTGTTGCTAAGCGCCTTGAAGATGGTCTTAACGGAGCAATTGATGAGTTTAAGGCACCATTAAGTGTTAATCGCGCGGGCTCAGTTCTTACTCTATTTTTTACCGATAAAAAAGTGGAGAACTGGGATGATGCAAGTACCTGCGATACTGAAGCATTTGCTAAATACTTTGCACATATGACAAAAAGAGGATTTTTAATTGCACCAAGTCAATTTGAGTGCCTCTTTATATCTAATGAACACACTGAAGAACATATTGATTCCTTTGTAGCAGCAGCACGCGAGGCCTTTGAGGAGCTGTACGCCTAAGATGAAAGCAATTATTCCTGCTGCGGGTTTAGGCACACGCTTTTTACCTGAGACAAAAACCATTCCAAAAGAACTTTTGCCAGTCATAAATAAGCCGGTCCTTCAATATGTTGTAGAAGAAGCAAACGCCGCACCTGGCGTGAGCTCTTCTGTTATTGTGAATAGCCCCAATAAGCCTTTAATTGAGGAATATTTTTTACGCGATGTTGAGTTAGAGAGTACTCTTAAAGAGCGCGGAAAAGATCAATTAGCTGAGCTTATCCAATATGTGGGCGATATTAAGCTGAGCTTTATCTACCAGCATGCGCCCCTAGGGCTTGGACACGCAGTGTATACTGCAAGCTCAGTAACTAATAATGAGCCTTTTTATGTGCTTTTAGCTGATGTTATCGTGCCAGACCACAGCATTTTACCTAAGCTTTATGAGGTTAGTCAGGTACATAATAACTGTAGCGTTATTGCAGTTATTAAAGTCTCTAACGATGAAATCTCGCGCTTTGGAATTGTGGGCGGCACCTTTGCTGAAAAACTTAATGCACAAGGCAAGCTTGAAGCGCGTCCAAGTCTTTACACTAAAGGCGAAGAGTATGAGGTGGGCTCAGTTTGGAAGCTTGATACCATGGTTGAAAAGCCCACGAAAGAGGATGCTCCCTCAAATCTTGCTATTTTTGGTAGGTATCTCTTAAGCCCACGTGTGATGGATATTTTATCTCACACGCAAAAAGGCGCCGGAGGAGAAATTCAGCTTACTGATGCCTTAATTGAGCTACTAGAAGATGAAGAAATGTATGCGCTTGTTATAGATCCACATGAGGGTTATGACACGGGTACGGTTGCAAATTTGATTGCTGCAAATGTAAGTATGGCTAAAAGAGATCCACAACTTTTTGCAAGCTTAACTGAGCAGCTTAAAAGTCAAGAATAGTTTTATCTATGAGCAGGCATATTGCACTAGTAACATATAATTTTCCACCCTTGGTGGGAGTGGGTAGTATGCGAGTGCATATGCTTGCTAAAGGCCTTGCTCATGCAGGCTATTGCGTGAGTGTTATAACTGTGCTTGACCCTCCAGGCGGAGAGGTGGATGAACGCAGTCTCAGTGAGCTTGAAGGTCTTATCAACATACATAGAGCGCAAACCAAAGAACCCATGTATTATGTTCATAAGCTCAGACACGCTTTAGGAAGTAAACAGACACAAGAAGAGGTATCACCAAAACAGTCTTTGCCGCGCTCACAGCGCCTTAAGGTGCCAAGTCAGCTCAAGCGTCTAGTTCAATCTTTTTATATTCCTGATGAAAAAATATCATGGGCCTATGAGGCATATAAGCTTGGGTGTTCTCTTCATACAGAAGACCCATTTGACCTTGTTATTTCTTCAGGGCCACCTCACAGTGCACATGTGTGTGCAATGCGCTTAGCTAAAACAATTAATACACCCTATCTTTTGGACTTAAGAGATCCTTGGTATTCAAATACGCTTCATAACTCAAAAGGTGCAAACAAAAAGCAGCTGGAGCTTGAGCAAGAGGCCTTTAGTGAGGCTCGTGCGCTAGTGAGTTTAACCCCAGGTCTGCTTGAAGATGTATCTTCTCGCTATCCTGAGTTTAAAGACAAGCTGTTTTTTATTCCAAATGCAGCGCAAGATAATAAGAGAGCATATGAGAAAGATAGCTCACGCTTAAACATTTGCTATACCGGAAACTTGCAGGGGACTCAAAATTTAGACAGGATTTATAAGGCACTTGAAGCAATAGATGAAGAGGGAAAGTTTGACCTATCTGAGCTTCACTTTATTGTGGTGGGAAATATTGAGGGGAGCTTTAAACCTCACTCGGATGCGCTGAAGTCCCTCTTTAGTTTTGTGGGCCCAAAGTCTGCAGATGAAGTGCGTGCGTATCAGGCAAAAAGTGATGCCTTGCTCTATATTCACGGTCTTGAAAAACAGTATCAATTGGTTTTGGGCGCTAAGTTTGCAGAATATCTCAGAGCTTCTCGTCCTATTGTTGGGCTTTGTCAAAAAGGCTCAGATGCTGCTCGCGAGCTTAAGCGTTTAGGGCAAAACTATCTTGCGCAGCCCTACTCTGTACCAGAGATTAAGTTTTTGCTTGAGCACATCATTAAAAATCAGGATGAGCTGAGAAACTTCAGCTATACCCTTAAGCAAGGGCGCTATATTACATCTAAATATAGTGAGCAGGCATTTATTGAGTCCTATGTTCAGCTCATTGAAGCGCTTATGAGGTAGCACATGAAGACAGTTGTTTTTATTGATAATTTTGCTCACAACTATCTTGGCGGTGGGGAGAGCTTTATCTTATCTTTGGCCGATAAGCTCATAGCCCTAAATTATCAGCTTATCTTTGTTGCCCAAAAGCATAGTGCATTCTATGTGGAAGCGCAGTCTTACTCAGATACTGTCTTAGCGCTAGATTTTTCTCAAAACATTCCGTTTAAACTTGCTGGTGAGATAAGAAGTTATGTAGCATCTCATGTTCAAGGAGATGAGATTATCTATCAAGGATCAGGATTTTACAGCAATATAATTGCGGGGCTTGCAAAAGGCGAGCATGATTGTCTTGTCTTTACTCAGCAAATTGAGCTTGAGGATGCAAAGAGTGCTCAAGGATTGTCTCAAAAACTGAATGTCTTTGCGAGAAGACTTTCTCGAAAATTTTTAGCCCCCAATGTAGATAGATATATGGCTGTATCACAAACGCTCGCTGACCAGCTCTCATCCCTCAGTTTTGTTGAGAGCAAAAAAGTTAAGGTGCTACACCCAGTTTTGCCGCTTGAGAGCTATGAAGCTCGCCAAGACCTTATTGAGCCACTTGAGTCTTTGAAGCCCTTTGAAGACGCTTTTTGTATTGGATTTTTGGGAAGGCTTGAAGAGGTTAAAAATGTAGACATCCTGCTTGAGGCATTTAGAAGATTTGTCACCAAGCACCAAGATAAAAAATTTGAGCTTTTTATTGCAGGAGAAGGCTCTCAAAAAGAAAGCCTAATAAGCCAGGCAGATAGTTTTGGTGAAGAGCTTTCAGGTCACATACACTTTCTATCCTATGTTGATAGCCTAAGGTTTATGGCGGGGATTGATCTCTTTTGTATGCCCTCAAAGGCAGAGGGATTAAATATAGCAGTGCTGCAGGCCCACGCTTTTAAGGTCCCTGTTATCGCAAGTAATGTAGGTGCACTAAAGAGTACCGCCAAGCACAAAGAGCGCGGAGTTCTTTTTGAAACTAACAGCTCAGATGCTCTTTTTGAGGCCCTTGAATATGCCTATAAAAATATGGATCAAATGAAAAAGTATGCACAGCGGGGCTATGACTTTGTATTAGATAATTTTAACGATAAGGACTTTATCAAAAAGGTTCAGGAATTCTACGAGGACCTTTAGTCTCTGTGCCAATCGTCATCAAAGCGCTCGATGTCATCTTCATCAATATAGTCGCCTTGGGCAATTTCAATAAGTTTGAGGTCAACAGATCCTAAGGCTGCCAAACGATGCTTTTGACCTGGTTTAATACTAATTGACTCGCGTGCTGAGAGTTCCTTGTGTTCATCGTCAACTATAACTCCTGCACGTCCGGAGATAATGAGCCAGGTTTCATGGCGATGCTTGTGCGACTGAAGTGAAAGCCTTTTTCCAGCGTCAACATGGATAAGTTTAATTTTGAGTCCAGGCTGTTCAAAAAGGATTTTCCATGAACCCCACGGACGCTCCTGCACGAGGCAGTTTTCAAGGGCATGTGAGCCATAGCTTTCTTTAAGCGCCTGAGTAAGGAGGCGCATCTCATCTAAACTGTCTTTATGTGCAATAAGGAGGGCATCATCAAAGTCGATGAGCTCGAGGTCATCAGCTCCAAGTACGGCGTAACTTTTTGGGTGCTGAGTAAAGGAGTGCACCGTGTTATTTGATGCGTGGGCTTGCGCAATAGGCTTACGGGCAAGTGCATCCTCAAGACTTTGTATGCTGCCAATATCTTGAAGCTTATGCTCACTTTTAATGAGGCATAAGTTTTGTGCCTGCTCAAGTAAGATGTAGTCAAAAGAGAGCTTACTAGATTTTTCAGTACTTGAAAGCTTTGGACTGCGAAGCTCGAGTGCTGCAGATAGTAATTCTTGGTGAACGAGTTCTAAGTGGGGCAGCGCCTTTTTAGCAGAAGCTAAAAGGGTTTTTGCTTGAGCAATAATAATGCCGCTATTCCAGAGTGCACCTTGGTCTATAAGGCTTTGAGCTTTTGTGTGCTCAGGTTTTTCAATAAAGGCAGCTACCTTATAAGATGACTGAGAGAGCTTATCGCCCGGCAAAATGTAGCCAAAACGGCTAGATGGATCTTGAGCTTCACAGCCCACTAAACAAATTTTTTCGGGGTAGTCTGAGATGGCTTTTATACCTTGATTGAGCGCCTTTGCATAACTTTTTTCATCAGAGATGATATGGTCTGAAGGCATAATCACGAGGATTGTGTCTGATGACTCTTTACATGTCAGAGCTGCTTGGTATAAAAAGGCATAAGCACTGTCAAAGCTTTTTTCTTCAACTATCAGCTCAGGCATGTGGGCTGCGTGTCGTAAGAGGTGAGACTCTATGTCTTTGGCGTTAAGTTTTGAGACCTGTACGCAAACTCTTGGGCTAATGCTTTGTGCAAGTTTTAGTGTTTGAATAAGTATAGAATCTGAGTTTTTAAACAGGGTAAGAAGCTGTTTGGGTCTATGACCACGAGAGATAGGCCAGAGGCGCTCTCCAGAGCCTCCAGACATAATGGCTACTTTTATAGGATTACTTATGTGTGTATTGCTCTGTGTCATCTCGTAAACTTTTCATCTCATCTATACTTGATGAAATGATTGTAAGCTATTACGTAAGTGAGTGTCTAAGATGCTTTTTATGAAAGAGGCGTAACTATATGTCTGATATTCATTTTGGAACTGATGGCTGGCGTGCAAAGATGCCAGATGATTTTACTGCTGATAAGGTAAGGCAAGTTGCAGATGCTGCAGCCACGCTCTTTTTACAGGAGTCAAAGCGACTAGACATTAAAGATCCTGAAGTGCTGGTGGGCTATGATACAAGAAAAAATGCCCAAACATTTGCAGAGCTTGCTGCAAAACAGCTCGCATCAAAGGGGATTGTAGCAAAGCTCTCTGATAGCTATATTCCAACACCTGCGCTTTGTTGGACGGTAAAAAATACTGAGAACATGGTAGGCGGGCTTATGCTTACTGCAAGTCATAACCCTGCAGAGTATCTGGGTATTAAAATTAGAATGCATGACGGAGGTGCCTCTCCAAAGGCTTTCACAGATGAGCTTGAAAAGCTTATTGTTGATGAGATTTCTGAGCCAGACGGGCAAATTGAGCTTGTTGATGTAATGACAGAGTACCTTGATAAGCTTTTATCATATGTAGACCTTGACGCTATTAAGTCAGCACATATTAAGGTCTTACATGATGCTATGTATGGCGCTTCAAGACATTATTTGCCTGAACTGCTTACGCGTGCAGGGGTAAGTGTAAGAACAATTCATCAAGAGAAAAACGAGAGCTTTAATAATTTACATCCGGAGCCAATTTTTCCTTGGATTGAAGAGGCAAAAAAGGAACTCATAAAAGAAGATCTCAAGCTTGGCCTCATAAATGATGGAGATGCAGACCGTATTGGTGCCTTAGATGAGGAAGGAAACTTTGTAAGCCCTCATAAAATACTTACGCTTATCTTTTTGCACTTATATAAAAAGGGTAGACGCGGTAGGGTTGTCACAACGCTTTCAGGCTCTTCAATATTAAAGCGTGCTGCAAAAGATCACGATACAGAGTGCACTATAAAACCAGTAGGCTTTAAGTGGATCTATGAGGAGATGCTTAAAGGAGATGTAATCTGCGGTGGAGAAGAATCTGGCGGTATAGGCATCCCAGATCATGTCTTTGAGCGCGACGGCCTGCTTATGGATTTACTCTTATGTGAGATAGTTGCCACTGAAGGAAAATCTATAAAAGAGCTTGTTGATGAGCTTGAACAAAATTACGGAAAATTTTATTACCAGCGAGTAGATTTAGCTGTTTCTCAAGAGGCGATAGATAAGTTTAAAGCTGACATTCCTCAACTCAGTGTGGATGAAATAGTTGGATGCAAGGTTGAAAGCTTAACTAAGGTAGACGGACTGTACTTTGAGTTTGCAGACGATGCATGGCTTTTAATGCGTCCAAGTGGTACTGAACCTTTAGTAAGAATTTATGCAGAGTCTTTAGATGAAAAGCAAAAAGATGCACTGCTTGAGTGGGGAAAATCACTTGTACTTGGTGAATAAATGCGAATTTTAATGGTTAACAAATACCTCCCATATGTTTTGGGAGGTATTGAAGGACATATTGCTGATATAAGTAGAGAGCTCTGCAAAAATCCTGAGCTAAGCGTTGATGTGCTTGGTGCGAGCCCTGATCTTAATAAGCCTCGGGTATCCAAGCAAGAAAATTTATCGCAAAACTTGCGCTGGCATGAGGTGGCAACATGGAAAACAATAGCCAATACACCAATAGCCCCTCATTTAAGTCAAAAAATAATTGAGATGTCAGCAAGCGCTGATATTATTCATATGCATATGCCTTACCCCTATGGTGATTATGCTTATCTTAGAGCTCTCGCTAAGAGCGATACCCTAAAAGACATACCGCTTGTTGTTACCTATCACGCAGATATTGTTAAACAAAAAGAAATCAAGAAGCTTTATAAGCCGGTGATGAATAAATTTTTATCGCGTGCACATACAATTATTGTTTCATCCCCGCAGCTTAAAGAAAATTCCTCTGATCTAGCGCCCTTTAAAGATAAAGTTGAAGTGATTCCTTTTGGCTGTGATACAGAGTTTTTTAAACAGTATGTAGTAGGCGATAAAAGACATGAGGCGCAAGCTTATAGGGCTGAACTTTCTATGTCTGAACATAAGCGCCCTCTCATACTATTTGTAGGAAGACTTGTGTATTACAAGGGTATAGAAGTGCTCCTTAAAGCACTTACTCAGATTGATGCTGATCTTGTAATAGTGGGCAAGGGACCCTTAAAGACTTCTTTAGTTCAACAAAGTTTAGAGCTTAAGCTAACACACAGAGTTCGCTTTATTGATCAACTTTCACAGGAAAATCTTGCAAAAGCTTACGCTGCAGCTGACGTGTTATGCCTTCCTTCAATAGCTAATTCAGAAGCTTTTGGCTTAGTACAAATTGAAACTCATGCAGCAAAAACACCAACGGTAGCCAGTGCGCTTACTACTGGGGTAAGCTTTGCTACCAAGCACGGTGTTGATGGTCTGCTCTTTGAACCTGGAAATGATAAAGAGCTTGCGAGGAGCCTTAATATGCTCTTTACTCATAAAGACTTACTTGAAAAATTATCTGAACAAGCTTTCAAGCGTGCCCAGGAAGTATTTAGTTTTGAGCAAATGACTCAAAAGACGCTTGAGGTATATAAACATTCAATAGGATTTTTTAAGAGTCATATTTCAAGCTAATTATTGTCTATTAACTAAAAAATTACTATCAGAGTAAAATATCAATTTCAAAATGCTATACTTTTAGTATCATTTAGTGCAACGGAGCGTTAAATAATCTAATTTAAGGGGAGACAATGAAAACTGGCCATAATCAGCGGATTGGCTTAGTACTTGCGGCGGCACTGAGCCTTACAATAATGCCGAGCTATGCTTTGGCGTTAGATAATAACCCTAGCGAGGAAGGGGCTGTAAACGAGAGCGCAAAGCTGATAAATCCTGATAATCAGGAATCGAGTCAAGAAGTTGTAAAGTCTACAGAAGAATTTGGTGAACAATCGAGTGAATCTTCCCGCTCTGAGTCTGTGTCGAAAGAAACTAAACTCGCAGAGGGAGATTTTGAAGAAAATAAAATTCAAGTGACTAATGTAAATGCAATCTCTGAAGGAGTGTCTCACGAAAAACCTCAAGAAGGTGTTGTAGTTAATTCAGATAAGCCTGAGACATCAGATGAGGTGATATCTCGAGCAATAAGCGCACCAGAAGCTTCTGCTGCTAATGAAACTGATTTAGATAGACCAGTTTTTAAGTATCCACTGACTGGTAGCAAAGAGTGGAATGCACTGTCACAAGAAGAGAAACAAGCAGCCTCAGACAACTTTTATGGAATGGATCCGGAGCTTAAAAAGTATTTCGAGCTACCTTCTGGTTATGATTTTAGAGGTCCTATTTCACTTAATGTTTGGCGAAAAAATCCAGATACAGGCGAGATGCAAAGAATTCGCTTTCAAGGTGGAGTGCGTGCTTACTTAAATCCTGGTGAAAGAATTTATGTATTTATGAAAATGAGCCCAAAGGCAAGGGGCTATTCTATGGAAAATGAATTTAGAGTTGGCTTTGGCTTTCATGCACAAACACTTAAGATAACAGACCCAGTTAATGGTACTGGGGTATTACCGGGCTACAGTACCTTTTATGATGCAGAAAATGTGAGACTAGACGGTCAGCCTTGTGATTATTGGGATAATAATGCCAGAAAATATGGTGAAACTTCTACAAAAATATGGCCTGCACCAAATAAAGACTTACCAAATCAAGGTCATGTGATTATTGATAAAAAATTCCCTATGGAAGCCTTTCACTACCTCTCATTTGAATATGTTATTCCAAAAAATATCTGGAGCGGAGCCTTTTCCTATGGTTCAGGTAGCACAGGAAATAGCTCGCATTTGATAGGTGCTCGAGCTCAAGGATTTCTAGTAGAGCCACTTGCTCAAATTGATGTGAGATACGTTTTAGATGATGACTATCGTAAAAGCCAAGGAATTGTTGGCTCAGAAGAGGAGAACCCTATACCGCCAAGAGAAGAAGATAGTAGATATTACATAATTGATGATCTTGAAAATAAACAGCTTATTGATAAAAGTACAAACTTTACTGAAGCATATTTTGAATATCTATTTCCAACTACAGAAAAATTTAATGGTATTGATTTAGATGGTAAAAGAAGGGCTTTTGAGAAAAAGCATTTTATGTACTCAGATAAAGGTTGGTTTTATGAGGATGTGGATAAACCAAGTTACGAGTCTTTAATTAAAGAGATTCCAGGTTATGAATATGTTGCTAATGACTTTGAGCTTAATGAAAACAAGTTTTATTTAGACGGTAAGATTCACAAACTACCTATGTTTATGGTTACTTATGATCCTAAAACGAAAACTGTTCAATACTTTAAGCATTTTTATGTAACCTATAAAAAGCTTCCAACCCCGCCAACTCCACCTGAGGAGCCACCAACGCCTCCGGAGACTCCTCCAACAACCCCACCAGACGAGCCTCCTACTCCACCTGAGGAGCCACCAACTCCACCAGAAGAACCACCAGTTCCCCCAGTGGAAGAGTATAAAGAAATAACAGTCTTACCTAAGACTTCAGATATTGAGAGCAAGAGTGTTCAAATACTCACAGCTGTAGGAGTCCTCTCCTTGTTTGTTGGAGTATTGGCACTGAGAAAGTCAAAGCGTTTGGCTATCTACTCTAAGAAGAATTAATAAGTTTTTAGCTACCCTAAAACGATGCCTTAAAACGCCTATCGGGGTAGCTATTTTATTTATTTGAGCGCAGGTATGGTCTTACGAAAAAGTGTATTTCAAAGTGCTCAATTTCTCGATTATCCAAGCAAAAATAACTGAGTAATGGTAACCTTATAGAAGTATTTGAAGAAAATATGTGGTAATCAAAGTCTCCGACTGATATGATACTTAAGTAGTCACAATTGTCGGACCCAGGTAATTGAAAGGGGAGGAAATGGGCGAACTTTTGTTTGATGTGGGATTCCTGTCACGTTTTCAGTTTGCGTTTACAGTTATCTACCACTTCTTGTTCGTACCGCTATCCATTGGACTAGGCCTAATCTTGGCTCTTACAGAAACTCGTTACTATAAGACGAGAAATCCAAAGGATAAAGCTGCTTCAAAGTTATGGGTAAGAATATTTACCGCAACTTTTGCAGTAGGTGTTGCCACTGGTATCACAATGGAATTTGCATTTGGTACTAACTGGGCTAACTACTCAAGATTTGTAGGCGATATCTTTGGAGCTCCACTTGCGGCAGAGGCGCTATTTGCGTTCTTCTTAGAGTCAGTGTTCTTAGGTGTATTAATATTTGGTAGAGATAAAGTTTCTCCAAAGTTCTACATGGTTTCAGCCTGGCTCGTATGGTTTGGATCTGCACTTTCAGCTCTGTGGATTATCATTGCAAACTCATGGATGCAGACTCCTGCAGGTTATGAGGTTGTAGAGACAGAGCTTGGCTCTAAGGCAGTATTAACTGACTTCTTTGCAGCAGCATTCAATCCATCATTAGGTGCTCGCTACTTCCACACAGTAGACGCACTCTTAATTCTTGGCGCTTTCTTAGCTATGGCACTTTGCGCATACTACATTAAGAAGGGCCGCTTTACTCATTTTGCAAAGACTGGATTTAGAATTGGTGCAATCGTAGCTTTAGTTACGACTATCATCATGCTTCCAACTGCTCATGAGCAAGCAGTTGTTGTAGCAGAAAACCAGCCAATGAAGCTTGCAGCTATGGAAGCTCAATGGGTTGATGAGCCAGCAGCACTTTACCTCTTTGGTATTGTTGATGAGGCTAACCAAACTGTAATCGGCCCTGCAATTCCTGGTGGTACTTCATTCCTTGCTTCATTTGATTTCAATAAGGTATATCCTGGTTTGAACTCATTTGATTCTCAAGATGTAGAGGCACTAAACGTACCATTTATTTTCTACATGTATCACTTGATGGTTATTGGATTTGGTCTAATCGCTATCGTTGTTATCTTGGCGCTTTGGACCAGCTTCAAAAAACTCAAGCTCAATCAAAAACACGACATCCCAACGTGGTTACTCAACCTGTTTATTTGGGCTCCACTCATTCCATTCTTATCAATTCAGTTTGGATGGGCTGTAGCAGAGGTTGGACGTCAACCTTGGGTAGTTTACGGACTCTTAAGAACTGAGGACGCTATCTCTGAGGCAGTTTCTGCTCCAGAGCTCTGGATTACCATTCTTCTCTTCTTCATTGTTTACGGAGTTATCTTTGTAACTTGGATTAAGACCATCCATGGTTACATCAAGCGTGGACCAGTTGTTGAAGAAACTGCTCACAACAAAGCACTTATTGATGACATCCATGGCGAGACTGTTATTAAAGAGCACAAGGGCGAGCAATTACTTATTGACTCAGAAGGAAATGAGTATCTAGCTCATCCTCACAGCCTTGATGGAAAGGTTGCTGTTGACACTGTGGAAGGAGCTGAAAAATAATGGGACTTGAAGTTAATTTCTTGCAAGTACTCTGGTTTATACTCCTTACCGTTGTAATGGTTGCATATTACATTTTGGACGGATTTGACCTTGGTGTTGGTGGTCTCTATCCTTTCATCGCTAAGACTGATGAAGAGAAGACAACCCTAAGAAATATTATTGGACCTGTTTGGGATGGTAATGAGGTTTGGCTCCTTACTTTAGGAGGCGCACTCTTTGCGGCATTCCCTCCAGCATATGCTACAACTTTCTCAGGTTTCTACCTAGCTATCATGGTGGTATTGTTCTGCTTAATTTTGAGAGCAGTTGCCATCCACTATGCAGGCTCACATGAAGGAGCTCTAGGTTCATGGTGGCACATCGCATTCTTTATTGGTTCACTACTCCCAATGCTTCTCTATGGTGTTGCAGTAGGAAACCTTTTAAACGGTGTACCTCTTCTAGCTAATGGTGACGTTGCTGGATCATTCCCAGCTCGCTTTATTCAGCTTCTTGGTGTACTTCCACTTCTTTGCGGTGTTCTTTCACTACTTATGGGCTTTATGCAAGGTGCAGCTTGGACTGTTGCTAAAACTCACGAGGGCACTGCACTTCATGACAGAGCACTCAAACTTGTTAAACCATTTACCATTGGATCAATCGTAGTATTTATAATTGCTACCGTATTCTATGTGTTCTTGGTTGTACCAAATATGCCAGAAGCTGGCGTTAAGTACTACTTAGGTGGCGGCTTTGCAGTTGCACGTATTATTACTATCGTGCTTGCAATTGCTGCTTGCGCTGGTGCTCTTGTATTCATTGGTAAGAACAACTTACTTGGATTTATCTGCACCTCACTTGTGGTTGCTTTTGTAATCATTACTATGGTACTTTCACTCTTCCCAGCACTTGTTCCTGCAGCAACTCCTCAATACGCATTGATGGCTGCTGAGAATGCTGGTGTAACTATTACCATTGGTGCTCCATTTGCTTCATCTAACCTTGCATTAACTGCAATGGCTATCATTGCTGCAATTGGTGTTCCACTTGTACTTATCTATCATGTAATTGCTTACCGCATCTTCGCTGGTAAGGTTCACCATGATACCTACAAGCACTAATTAGCGCTTAAGCAATACGTTTTTACAAAGCCTCTTCTGCAGAGATGTGGGAGAGGCTTTTTGTTTGGCATAGCACTTTAGGTCTTGCTGGTGCAGTTACTGTATTGAGCTTTGCAGGACTACTATTTGCTTATAGAAAAGTTAATGAACATTTGATAATAATTAGCACTGATAGATATTTCATTTGAAAACCACTAAGTTTTGGTGGATTTTCTACGTGCCATCATATAAATAGTGAAAATAGTAAAAGTAATTAAAAATAATAATAAAATAGTGAAAAAATGAACATTATGATATAAAAATATTATTTTTTTAGGCTATAATGTTATT
Organism: Coriobacteriales bacterium; assembly: GCA_029983705.1. Lineage (GTDB taxonomy): Bacteria > Actinomycetota > Coriobacteriia > Coriobacteriales > JAEZZM01 > JASBYZ01. The sequence continues at coordinate 1,023 of JASBYZ010000020.1, read as the reverse complement.
AATCCAGTAGAAATTGTAAGCTAGTCATAATTAAGGAGTAAATAACATGAGTAGCTCGATTAACAATAGGCGGATTATAGGGGAACTTAATAAGAAATCACAACTAAGAATTTCAAAAAAACTTCCACTCGCTCTAACTGTTGCAACTGTAGTATGTGCTTCAAGTATGGGGTTTGCGCCCAGTGCTTTAGCGGAATCATTAGATAGCAATGTAACAGCACATGAGCCGCTTACCCAAGACGCAAGTCTTTCTGGTGGTAAGGACCTTTCAGTTCATGAAGCTGATGCTATTGATGGCTCTTCAGAGTCTTTAAATGGGGATTCAAAAAATACTGACCAAACATTAGAAGCAGCTAAATCAGTTCATGAGCCAATTAAAGAAGAAAGAATCTCGAATGAGACTTTAAAAAATAACGTTGAAAAACTTGCTGTAGAGAACCCTAACAACAATGAGGAAGCGGGCAATTCTGTTGCTAACGGTGAACTTGAAATAACAGACGAAAAATCTGGAACGTCACTAAGATCTCAATCAGCGCCTGCAGAGAGCTCTGCTTTAAGGGCTGTCCCTGAATCTACTGATGGCGAAGCTAGTACTTCAGCTAAAGAAAAGCAATATATTAGATACCATGCTAATGGTGGAAAATTTAAAGGTGATAAAGAAACACTATCAGAAGTAATCGATGAATCTAATTGGAAAACTCAGTATCCTGATTTTGTTGGAAAAATAAATGAATTGGAAAGCCGCATTATATGGAACAAAGAGAGCGGAAAAGTTGAGAATCCACAAAATCGAGAACTCTATCGAGAAGGCTATATTGCTATGAGTTGGACAACAGCTCCAGATAGTAAAGAAGATGTTACCGAAAAGCTTCGTGCCATAAAGCATGAGAGTACAACAGATTATTATGTCTTATGGATACCCGCCTACACCTATGCTTTTCATAGTAATGGGGGTGAATGGGAGTATAAGCCAAGCCCTGCTGAACTTGGTAATACTACTGGAGAGTATTTAGCAAATTTAAA
>JASBYZ010000019.1 GCA_029983705.1 Coriobacteriales bacterium | reverse complement strand
GCAGCACCTGCAGTAAGAATTTTTAGCCCAATACCTGGCACTTCATTAGTAGGTGTTGAGATTCCAAATTCAAATCGCTCAACGGTTACCTTAGGTGATGTAATGCCTTTTGTTAAGGGCGGACCACTTATGCTTGCAATTGGTAGAGACGTTGAGGGAAATCCGCGCACTGCAGACCTTGCAAAGATGCCCCACCTGCTTATAGCAGGTACAACTGGTTCTGGTAAATCTGTAATGATTAACTCGATCTTATCGACCATTTTAATGCGTGCAACACCAGATGAAGTACGCCTTATCATGGTTGACCCTAAACGCGTTGAGCTTTCAGGATATAACGGTATTCCCCAACTTTATGTACCAGTGGTAACTGACCCGCGCCAGGCAGCCTCTTCACTTCAGTGGGCAGTAGCTGAGATGGAGCGCCGTCTTAAAGTGTTTGAAAAAGCAGGCGCAAGAAATATCGCAAGCTTTAACCATATGGTTCAGTCAGGCAAATTTGAAGAAGATGACGTTAAGCCTGATGAGATGCCTTATTTAGTAATTGTCATTGATGAGTTAACTGACTTAATGATGGTTGCAGGAAAAGACGTTGAGGCATCTATCGTAAGAATTTCTCAGCTTGGTAGAGCAGCAGGAATTCACTTAATTGTTGCAACTCAAAGACCAGCAGCCGAGGTAGTTACCAACGCAATTAAGGTAAACATTGTAAACCGTATTGCATTTAAGGTTGCAACCTCTGTAGATTCACGTGTTATCTTAGGACAAGCTGGAGCAGAAAAGCTTATTGGTCTTGGAGATATGCTCTTTGATGATGGTCACTCAATGAAGCCTGCACGAATCCAGGGATGTTATGTTAGTGATGAAGAGATTAATAGCATCTGTGAGCACTTGCGTGAGCAGGGTGAACCTGAGTATCATGAAGAGATACTATCTGTTGTGCTTCCATCCCAGGCAAGCGCTCAATCCCTTGGAGCTTCAGGATCTTCAGAAGATGATGACCCACTCATTTGGGATGCCGCTCAAATCATTATGGAAACTCAGATGGGCTCTACCTCAGGATTACAACGCAGACTGCGTGTCGGTTATGCACGCGCAGGGCGTATAATGGATATGTTAGAAGAAAAGGGAATTGTTGGTCCGGCTGATGGCACAAAGCCTCGTGAGATTTTAGTTACAGAAGACGAGCTGCGCCAAATACGTGCGCTAGAAATGTCTGATGAAGCCTCTTTGGACGGTGAAATGTAGATGGACGATAAAAAATTTGGAGATATACTTTCTGAGCGTCGTAAACGTTTGGGCTTAAGCATTGACCAAGCGGTTTCTGCTACAAAGCTTAGACCTCAAGTGCTTGAAGCCTTTGAGCGCTCTGATTTTAAGTCAATGCCTCCAAAGGGCTATGCTCAAGGTATGCTCTCAAGCTATGCACGTTTTTTGCGCCTAGACCCTCGAGACGTTCTTGAACCATACTTTGACCAACTCTACTTATATGAGAGAGATAGAGACTTTGCTAACCGTTCTGATAAATCAAGCAGGTATGAGTCTCCTTATGAGATTTCTAGAAGAAGAACTGGCATTGGCAACACTGGCAGACGTGAGAGCGATAATTTAGATGAGCGCACAAGCGGTTTTTCTGAAGATAGGTCTGTAGGAAACGTTTATTCTCGTTATCATAAGCGTCGCTTAAATAGGGCAAGTGACGATTTATATAGCGATCAAGATGCAAGCCAAAGTGATTGTGAGCCAGTAGCTCGCAGGCGCTCTAGTAATAGACGTTCTCAGCTTGGTACGGGCTATGATGAATACTCTAATTATGATAAGAGTGCTGCGCGCAGACGCTCTAGTTCAAACTCGGGCGGTATAGGCGCGCTCTTAGATATTGTGCCACTTCCTAGACAAATTACCTTAGCAATTATTGCGGTAGTTGCACTTTTAATTCTTTTGATTATATTTGGTAATATTTTAGGTTCTTGCTCTAAAAAAGAAGAAGCCGCTACAGCACCAGAGACTAAGATGGTAACACCTACCGTAAATGAGACTCAGACTGCAAGCTCTACAGCGCTTCCACAGGCTGAAAGCTCACAAACTGCAAGTGGACAGGCACTACTTCAGGTTGCTAATGGAAACACCATAGTTAAATACAGCGTAAAAGAGGGCGAAGAGAGCTACATGGAAATTGTTCTCGACGGAGTTTCAGTATTAGCTGAAACCGTTAAGGGCCCTAAGACTGAAACCTTCACGGTTAAAAATAGTATTACCATCATGGCAAACTCTCCAAGGAGTGTTCAAATTACCAAAAATGATAAGGTAGTTGCCATGGAAACTGTTGCTAATATTGGACGAGTAACTATTACTGCAGATAAACCGGGTTCAAGTGAATCCAGTGAAACTGTAGAAGCTTCCAAAAGCACAAATGCCCAATCAAACAATAGGTAAAGGAGTCTTTGCATGGCAAAAGAAAATAGTTTTGACGTAGTTTCACAAGTTGACTGGCAAGAAGTAGACAATGCTTTTCAGCAGGCATCTAAAGAGCTTACTCAACGCTATGACCTTAAAGATTCTGGCGCTACCTTAGAATTTAACAAGGGACAAAAGCAATTTACCGTACAAGCTCCAGCAGACTTTGTTGCAAAGCAAGTTATTGATGTACTAAACACCAAGCTCATTAGAAGAAATGTTGATATCAAGTCTGTAAAATGGTCTGATCCAATTAAGGCAAGTGGTCAGTCAGTTAGACTTGTGGGAGATGTTCAAGAGGGTATTGACCAAGAAACCGCAAAGAAGATTTCTAAAGATATTCGTGATTCCAAACTAAAGGTTAAGGCTACTATTGAGGGCGATAAGCTCCGTGTGAGCTCAGCATCACGCGATGCCTTACAAGAGGTAATTGCTCTACTTAAAGAAAATGACTACGGAATCGCTTTGCAATATAACAACTACAGATAAACACCTTAAGCAAAAGGAATTTAATTTTGCAAAATACACTAGACAAAAAGGCAGCCCCCAGGGTTGCCTTTGTTACGCTCGGATGTGCTAAAAACGAAGTAGACACCGACAAAATGCGCGCTGCAATTCTGGCTTCTAACTATGAGCTTGAGCAAGAAATTGAGCATGCTGATGTTGTTGTCGTAAACTCCTGCTCATTTTTGCAGGAGGCTACCCAAGAAAGCATCGACACGATTTTAGAGATTTTAGAGCAAGACCAAGAGCTTGGGCGAGACACCAAGCTTATTTTAAGTGGCTGCGTTCCTTCTCGCTATAAAGCAGATGAGCTTAAAGAGGCTCTCCCTGAGGTATCAGCCTTTGTGCGTGCCCAAGATGAAGAGGGACTTCTTTCGGTTATCTCTGAAATCACAGGGATAGAGGCACATTCAAATGATTCTGTAAGCACCAGAACTTTAGAGGCACCTTACGCCTACGTTAAGATCTCTGAAGGTTGCGACAGAATGTGCACCTTTTGCGCGATTCCTTTTATTAGAGGAAGATATGTCTCACGTTCTCAAGATGAAATAATTGCTGAGGTTAAAGAGCTTATTGGACACGGGGTACAAGAAATTATCTTAATTGGTCAAGATACTGGCGTGTGGGGAGAAGACCTCTCAGAGGATGCTAATTTAGCTGACCTTCTTAAAGCATGTGCCAAAGAGCTTGAGCCAATTGATGGCAGACTTAAGATTTTGTACCTGCAGCCTGAAGGCTTAAACGATAAGCTTATTAAAACTATTAAAGATACCCCTCAAATTTCAAACTATATTGATATTCCGCTGCAGCACTCAAGCGCGAGAGTACTTGAGCTTATGAATCGTGAGGGCGGGTCACAGTATTATCTTGAGGTAATTGAAAAGATTAGAAAGCTTATGCCTGACATGGTAATTAGATCTACCTTTATTAGCGGCTTTCCAAGCGAAACCGAAGAAGAGCACCAAGAGCTCCTTGATTTCTTAGAGCAAGCCCAATTTGATTTTGCTGGTGTCTTTATGTATTCAGCTGAAGAAGGAACTAAAGCTTACCGCATGGATGGACACATTGATGAGGATACCAAGCTTAGACGTGCGCAAGAAGTAAAAGATTTACTTGACGAGATTGGCTTTGCAAAAACCCAAGCGCGTGTGGGCGATGAGTGCGAGGTCATCATTGAAGACTTTGAAGAGCTTGAAGACGGAAGCGTTGAGGCTTTAGGCCGTGCGTGGTTTCAAGCGCCAGATTCAGACGGTATAGTACATATTCCAAATCTTAACGCACAAATTGGTGACAGAGTACGCGTGAGATTTGTTGAAAGCTTTGCCTACGACTTAGAAGGGGAAGTGTTATAAATGCCTTCTCAATTTACGAGTGCATCTATTTGGACACCAGCCAATGTGGTCACGTGCATCCGTATCTTATTTATCCCAGTTTTTTATGTGCTCCTACTTTTTAAACTGCCACTAGCTGCTGTTATAATTTTTGCACTTCTTGCAGCAACTGACTGGCTTGATGGCTACCTAGCACGTTCAAGAAATGAGGTTACCAACTTTGGTAAGTTTATGGACCCAATAGCCGATAAACTCCTTGTTCTTGCTGCTCTTTTAGCCTTGATTGAACTGGGAAGCATGCCTTCATGGATTGCTCTTGTAATTGTTACTCGCGAATTTTTAGTTTCAGGACTGCGTATGCTTGCAGCTTCTGAGGGAGTAGTTATTGCAGCAAGTAAGATTGGTAAGGCAAAAACTGCAACAACCCTCGTTGCACTTATTTTATTTATGATTAAAGAGATTACCTTTGTGGTTTCAAATCCAGTTTTGTTCCAGGTAATAGTAGTACTTGCTTGGATTTTAATGGTTATTGCGGTAATCTTAACAATTTATTCAATGTATGATTACTTTAAAAAGTCAGCACATTTACTTCTAGAAGCTCACTAAGGGGAGTGTTTTTAGATGGCAAGTTTTAAAGAGCTTGAAGAAAAAGTACTTCATATCAATCAAATTGCTGAGAGTAAGAGCCTCAAATTTAGCTTTGCTGAGTCTTGCACCGGGGGACTCTTAAGTGCACTTACTACTTCTCAAGCGGGATCATCTTCAGTATTTGATGGGGGAATTGTAAGCTATTCCAATAGGATTAAGCACCAGATTTTAGGTGTAAAAAACGAGACACTTGATGAATTTGGAGCGGTTTCAGAACAGACAACTTACGAAATGGCCTTTGGTCTTAAAGATCTCATGCAGATTGATATTGCTATAAGCGTAAGTGGTATTGCAGGTCCAGGTGGTGCAGTGCCAGGTAAGCCTGTAGGAACAGTCTGCTTTGGTATAGCTTATTTAGATGAGGTACATACCTATACAGAACACTTTGAAGGGTCAAGAGAGGACGTTCGTCTTTCATCGTGCCTCATTGCTTTAGAGCTCTTAGAGAATGCTTTAGGAAAGTTTTAAGAATAAGCTTTGGCTAGATTAGGCAAAAGGCTTCATACTTAAGCTAGAGCTTGACTACAGAACACATGTTCGAGTATACTGTCGTAATAGATTAATTGACAGGAGTGTTGATGGCTACTAAAAAAGCTAAAAAAGAAGTTAATGAGCGTACCTATGGTGAAGAGCGCGACAAGATGGTCGACCTCACTACCAGTGAGATTATAAAGAAATTTGGTAAAGGCTCCATCATGAAGTATGGAGACGGGGGACCAGACTATGGTATTGAACCTATTCCTACTGGATCAATTTCTTTAGATGCAGCGCTTGGTATTGGCGGTGTTCCAAGAGGGCGTATTGTTGAGATTTATGGTCCTGAGTCTTCTGGTAAGACAACCTTGGCACTTTCAATTATTGCCCAAGCACAAGCCCTTGGCGGGGTTGTAGCCTTTATTGATGCTGAGCACGCTCTAGATCCTGGCTACGCTGCAAAAATTGGTGTAGATATTGATGAGGTATTGATTTCTCAGCCAGATACCGGTGAGCAGGCACTAGAAATCTGCGACATGCTTGTTCGCTCAAGTGCAATTGATGTTGTGGTTGTAGACTCTGTAGCTGCACTTGTACCACGTGCAGAAATTGAAGGTGAGATTGGAGATTCAAGCGTTGGTCTTCAGGCCCGATTGATGTCTCAAGCACTCAGAAAGCTTGCGGGCTCACTTTCTAAATCAAACACTATCTGTATATTTATTAACCAGCTTCGTGAAAAAATTGGCATTATGTTTGGAAACCCAGAGACTACTCCGGGTGGACGTGCGCTTAAATTTTTCTCATCAGTTCGTATGGACATCAGACGCATTGAGTCACTTAAAAATGGCTCAGATGTAATTGGTAATAGAGTGCGTGTAAAGGTTGTTAAAAATAAGGTAGCTCCACCATTTAGGCAGGCTGAATTTGACATCATGTATGGTGAGGGAATTTCTAAAGAAGGTTCTCTTTTAGATGTTGGTGTAGATGAGGGAATTGTTTCTAAATCAGGTGCTTGGTATACCTATGAAGATGAAAGATTAGGACAGGGTAGAGAAGCTGCTAAAGAGTTCTTAAAGTCAAATCCTAAACTCTGTGATGAAATTGAACATAAGGTAAGAGAAGCTTTAGGTCTTGTAGATTTAGAAGAAGAGACAGCTGAAGAAGAGTAGGTAATCAATTAAGGGAGTGCACGTGCCCTACGTGAGTCAAGTAGAAGTAAGTGCTGCAAAAAAATCTATGCAATCATTTGGAGCCCCTCAAAAAATGGGCTCCATTTCTTATGTAGTGGATGATGTTGAGCATACAAAAGAGATTCCTAATGCAAGCGTGAATTTTTTTAAAAAAGATCCCTTTATAGAGGGAAGTCTAGAAAGTTTTGAGCATTATTTAGAAGATCTTTTAAAAAGAAGTTGTTGGGCTCGTCTTATTTCTATTATTGAAAGAAGAGATAAGAGTGCAGATGAGCTGCGCCAAAAACTTACTCAAGAAGGATTTTCACCTGACTTAGTTGAGTCTCAGTTAAAGCTTGCTCAAGAAAAGAAATTTATAAATGACAAGCGCTATGCTCAGAGTTTTATTTATCAAAAAAAGCTTCAAGGCTGGGATAAATTTAGAATAGAGCGTGAGCTAAAATTAAGAGGCATCAACTTAGACGAAATTCCTGACTATCCACATTCTTATTTTAGTTTTGATGATTCCTTAGAGAGAGCTTACAATTTACTTACAAAAAAAAGTATTGCAAGTAAAAACCCCTATGAAAAGTTTTATCGCTTTTTAGCTTCTAAGGGCTATTCGTCTGAGGTTATTAAACAAGCTATAAAACTAAGGCTCTCAGAGGAAGATGAGACGTGTTAAGAGTTAACCATTTAAGCTGCTCGTATGTAAATGAATCAGAAACTAAAGTAGTGGTAAAAGATGCAAATTTTACTTTGGAAGATGGTAAAATCTATGATTTAACTGGCCCTTCTGGTTCTGGAAAGTCAACTATTCTAAAAGCACTTGCTAAACTTATTCCACGAGACTCTGGTGAGTTTATATTAGATGGTAAAAATTCAAAAGAGATAAAAAATACCATATGGAGAAGGGAAGTATGTCTGTTTATGCAGACTACCTCACTTATTGATGCAAGTGTCTTAGAAAATCTCTTACTTCCCTTTAGCTATAAGGTAAGACAAAACTCTCATGTGCCTAATCAAGGCGAGATGAGGGAGGTCTTAGATGCACTACTCCTTGAAGATGTTGATCTTGAACATAACGCCCATAAACTTTCTGGGGGACAGCAAGCACGTATTGCATTTGCAAGAAATTATCTTACAAAGCCTAAGGTAATGCTTCTTGATGAAGTAGATGCGTCCTTAGACTCTAAGAGTGCTGATGCCTTATGGGAGCTCGTAGATAGGGCAGCACGAAAGGGAGCTAGTGTGTTAAGAATTAGACATAAAGACGATGACGGGCGAGGATATCGTAGATTTTATATCAACAATGCAAAGCTAGAGGAACTTGATCGACATGAATAGTGGAGTTATAGACATAGGCTATCTTCAGTTACTGCTTGCGGGACTTTTAATACTTATCACCATAGGTATTTCTATCAAGATGAAGCTTGGCCAAAGCAAAAATTTAATTATTGGAGCTATTAGAACCTTTGTTCAGCTTCTTGCCTTAGGCTTTATCCTCAACTATGTATTTGCGCTTCAAAGCTGGTGGATAGTTCTTTTAGTAGTGCTCTTTATGATTGTTGCAGCAACTCAAATTGCAGTTAAGCGTGTAGATAGAAAAATTCCAAATCTTTGGCCCTCTATTTTTATATCGCTCTTTTTCTCTTCAGTTATTGTGGCCTTATTAGTTGTTGAGGGAGTTATACAAGCTGAACCCTGGTATTCTGCCCGCCACATGATTCCAATATCATCAATGATTATTGGAAACGCAATGACTGCAGTAGCGCTAGCAATAAACAGGCTTTTTGATGACTTAGAAAAAAGAAAAGATGAGCTTGATGCCTTAGTTGCACTTGGCGCAAGTCCGTTTGAAGCAGCGCTTCCATCAATTAAGCACTCAATAAATGCAGGTATGCTTCCTACTATTGCTATGATGTCTGCAGTTGGAATTGTATCTATTCCAGGTATGATGAGCGGACAAATCTTAGCTGGCGCAGATCCTCTCGCAGCTTCAAAATACCAAATTGTAGTTGTACTTATGCAGAGTGCTGCAAGCGCCTTAGCAGTATTTGCAGCCTGCTATTTTTCATACTCAAAGTCTTTTTCAAAAGAAGGCTACTACATCAAGAGATAAAAAAGTCTCCCATATACATGGGAGACTTTAGACTCAAGCTTATTTAGCTTCTTTTTTCCAAGAGTTACCTGCAGCCTCACGAGGTGGGTTATAAATCTTTTGTAACTCCTCGTCATTTAAGTCAAAGTTATAGTACTGCTTGAAGTAATTTTTGAGCTCTTGATCCATGTCTACATCTTTAAAGAGTTCTGGTTGGATAGTCTTTGCAAACCAGTAGAGAGCGACTGGGGTATCACTTGAAGGTGGGAACCATCTGTAGGTACCAAGAGGAACCTTATAAACCTCTTTATTTTGAACAGCCTTTACCGGTCTCCAGTCTAGACCTTCAAGATTATTTTCATAGAGATCTTCTGGTAAGAATGAACAGAAGTTGTTAATAATAATCTTATCTGGGTTCCACTGATAAATCTGCTCCATAGAAATTTCTGCTGGACCCTTTAAGTCTGCAGCAACATTTACTCCACCGCTTGTGTTAATCCACCAGTCACCAAAGAAGTTAGATCCAGAGCACTTAAGGATGCCGTTTGCACACATGTGAAGTGCTAAAACTTTTGGCTTGTCTTCATCTGAGAGCTTAGAGGTCTTATCGGTAATCTCTTTATAAACTTTTTGACCATATTCATATACACCCTTGGTGTTTTTCTCCTCAGGGAATATTTGTCTTAAGAGGTCTAACCAGCCATTAAAGGTTTCGAGACAGTTAAACTTACCTAAGGTTACTGAAAATCCTACTGCACAAAGTCCAGCCTTCTCAAGGAGCTCTTTTTCGCCCTCAGAATTTACTCGATACAATACGACGTCTGGTTTCATTGCAACAAGTTCTTCAATGTTGAGCTTTCCGCCCTGATAAAAGTCTGTACGAATATCGGCAATTTCAGGATAGATGTTTGGTAGATAAGAGTTTTTAGCAGCAGCCATAGCTGAAGAAGACATACCAATTAAGCCTTCAACGCCACCGCGATACATGCAGTATACGCTTGGGAGAGGGGTGATAGAGGTAATTACAACTCTCTCTATTTTCTCAGGTAACTCTACGATATTGTCGCCATGGTCTTTGATGGTCCTTTTACCAGAAGTTGACTTTTCTCCACTAGCTTCAGCAGATTCTTTCTTCTCTTCTGGTTTTTCTTCCTCTTTAGGAGCTTCTTTTTCACCTGATACGCTACAAGCACTGAGCGTGCCAAGTGAGAGTAGTGAAAGTCCTGAGAGCAGGGTAAACTGTCTACGATTTAAATTGTTCATGTACCTTACCTTTCTATACAATTAATCACTAAATGAAATGACAGCAAAATTAGTAGTATCTTTTTGTGTTGCTGAGACAATAGTGTTATTTACTTCAAAATATTTCTTAAGATTTTCTGAGGTGATGACGTCTTTACTCAAGCCAAAGGTATGACTTAAGTCCTTACCTAAGAGCAGTGACTTGTGAGCTATGCTTAGGGCATGCTCAGGGTAGTGCGTATTAATAATTACGGTAATCCCTTTTTTCTTTTGCTCTTTTAAGATCTCTAAGACTTTAATCTGGTTTTTCATGTCTAAATTAGACTCTGGCTCATCAAGGATTAATATCTGTGGGTCTTTCATGAGCGCACGAGCAATATACACCATCTGAAGTTGTCCGCCAGAAAGCTGCTTGCTTAAGTGATGCTCTAAATTATGGAGCCCTAAATTATTGAGGATAAATTGGGCTTTATGGTAATCTGACTTTTTAGGACGCTTACCAAGGCCTATGTATGGAGCTGCTCCCATTACTACGGTGTCTATGACTGAGTATGAAAAAGAATTTAGCTTGGCCTGGGGTACATATGAGACTTCCTTCCAAAAGTTTTTTGAAGAAATATCTTTGATGTTTTCACCATCAATTGAAATAGTTCCTTCAGAAAGAGCTAAAAACTTCATCATGCATCTTAAGAGCGTTGTTTTTCCAACTCCGTTTGGGCCTAAAATAGCAAGGGTTTCTCCTCGCTCTATATCAAAACTGAGCTTATTAAGAATCTTGTTTTCAGCAGAATAAGCAAAGCTCACGTCTTTTAGAGATATCACCAAATACCTCCTGTCTTTTTAAGTAAGACTGCAAAAAATGGGGCACCAATTAAGGCAGTTAATACAGAAAGAGGAATTTCAGCTTCAGTTACTGTTCGAGCAGTTACGTCAATAGCAAGCAGGAATATAGCACCAACAATTATGCACACGGGAACAAGTGTTTTATGATTACTTCCCACAAGCATTCGACAAAAGTGGGGGATAGCCAATCCCACGAAAGAGATCATCCCACACAATGACACTGATACCGCAGCTAAAATTGTTGATGAAACAATGATTAAGCCTCTAATCAATTTGACATTTACTCCCATAGACACTGCTTCATCTTCAGGAAGTGAGAGCACATTTAGGTGCCATCTTATAAACCAAATGATTCCTATACCTAAAACGTAGAGCGGCAAACTTCTTAAAAATGATTCAGTGTGTGCTCCAGCTAAAGAACCCATAAGCCAGTAAGTAATTGCTGGCAGTTGCTGGTCTGGGTCAGCTACAAACTTAGTGAGTGAAATTAAGGCCTGAAATATAGCCCCAACTATAATGCCAGATAAAACAAGCATGAGTATTGGATTGCTATTTTCTTTTTTACTCATCCAGTAAGTGGCAGCCATTCCTATAAAGCCAAAGATTACGGCAGTAATTTGTGTGAGCAAGGTAGAATCAAATAGTAAAATTCCTAAAGCCGCTCCAAAGCCTGCCGCAGATGAGACACCTAATATCTGTGTATCAACAAGCGGGTTTGAAAACATCGCCTGTAGGGCGAGACCTGCAACTGAGAGTCCCGCACCTACAGTAAGCGCTGTAAGCACTCGAGGAAATCTAATATCCCAAACCACTGTTTTGGCAAGGGGATCACTTCCTCCAGAAAAGCTTAACTGAGCAAAGAGTTCATATATTGAAATGGTATATCTACCTATACAAATAGCTGCAAAAACTGAAGCGATAAGGATAAGCAGCAATAAAGCTATAAATATAGGAATTCTCTTTGGTGAAATCATAGGTTATTTCTTTTGTGCGCCTTGTTGCCAGTCTGCACCCTTAGCAGCATCTGGATTTGAGTTTAAGATGCCTTCTGCTTGAGCATCACTTAAATCGTAGTTATAGAATTGTTTGTAGTACTCGATAACTTTTTGTTTCATGTCGTAATCAAAAAGTTCTGGATATTGCTTTTGAGCCATCCATTGAGTCATAAGAGGAGCATCACCTGAAGGTGGATACCAACGATAAATTCCAACTGGCTCTTTATATACTCTCTTGTTTTTAACTGCAGCTACATTGCTCCAGTCTTGGCCTTCAATTTTGTTCTCTAAAATATCTTCAGCAGTATATTTAGTAAATGAACTTACAATGATAACGTCTGGATTCCACTCATAGACTTGCTCCATGCTTATAGCAGGTGTTCCTTCTATATCACGAGCTACATTTATGCCACCAGTGCTTTCAATCCACACCTGACCATAGTGAGTTCCACCAGAGGTAGTCATATCCTTACCATTATGGTTAAAGATGATTAAGGTCTTAACTTTTTTATCGTCTGGTACTGACTCAAGCTTCTTTTGAATCTCAGCACTTACTTCTTTACCGTAGTTAATAACCTTATCGGTATCACCGCTCGTGCCAAACATCTTACCCATGATCTCAAGCCAAGTTTGTAGGGTGTAGAGCGCATCACCTTTGCCCTGTGTTGTTACACCAATGGTCTTGATGCCCGCATGATTCATCATTTCGTATTGCTGCGTATAATCAGCCCAATACATTACGGCTTCAGGCTTAAGCTTTAGAAGCTCTTCTATATTGATATTCTCGCCATCAATAAAGTTGGTAGGAATTTTTGTAAGCTCAGGATACATTGCACCCATCACACCAGACTCTATTGCACTTAAAGATCCTGGATGCATACCTACGAGGCGATCAGTAGGAGATCCGGTGATAGCATATACGCTTGGCAGAGGGAGAGCAGTAGTTACAAATCTCTCAGGAGTTTTGTCTAACTCAACAGTGTTTCCTGCCTGGTCGGTAAAGCTGATAGTCTCATTTGCTGAGCTTGCTTCTTGAGACTGAGCAGTAGCTGTTTCAGCCTTTGGCTGATCCTCAGAACTTTCTGGGGCTGGTGCGCTGCAGGCTGTTAATCCTGCCAGGGCAAGACCAGCACAGAGGCATACTACTTTATATTTCATAACATTCTCCTTTCGTCTAACGACTATTGTTATTGACAATTAATTGAGCAAGTTCTTGATACACTTTTGCCTGCTCGCTATCTGGAAATGCTGCAACAACTGTTTTATTAAGTTCTTCTGCGTCTTGAACAATTTGACTGCGAGGAATTTGCATGATTACCTCGGTATTCATTTCTTTTGCAGCTTTTTGAGTTATTTCTAATTCATCATTGATATTTCTTGAATTCAAAATAAGGCCGCGTACCTGCGCATATCCCTTATTCTTAAAGCGCTCAACTGCACTACAAATATTGTTTGCAGCATAAAGAGCCATCATTTCGCCTGAAGTCACAATGTAGACATCATCGGCGTATCCACCTCTAATAGGCATAGCAAAGCCGCCGCATACCACATCACCTAAGACGTCATAAATTACAACATCAGGCTTATAGATCTCGTAGGCATTGAGCTTTTGCAGGCGCTCAAATGCGGCAATAATGCCTCTGCCGGCGCATCCTACACCCGGGTGAGGTCCACCAGCTTCTATGCATAAGACTCCAAGGTCTCCTACGGTAATTATGTCTTCAAGTGCAGTAGCATCTCCATGCTCACGAATTGCATCGAGCACGGTAGTTAAAGATTTACCTGCTACTAAATTTTTTGTTGAATCAGCCTTAGGGTCACAGCCTATTTGCATAACCGTTAGGCCAGAAGAAGCAAGTGCAGCAGATATATTTGAGGTGGTGGTAGATTTTCCAATACCGCCCTTACCATAAATTGCAATCTTTAACATCTTTGCTCCTCAACTAGGCCTAGATACTCATCAAGTCCGTGTGCTCCAACGTATGCGGTCTTATGGTTTGCAAAAAGCCTGCTTGATACCGCCATATGCACAGCTTCTATAAATGTGAGATCTTTTGGTACTAACTTTTTTATGAGGGGGTCTGCAATAATGACATCAAAGCCATCGCGTATGAGAGCTCTGAGCTCACCTTCATTTGAAAGCTTTTTGTCTTGAGAGCGCATATATTCTTGATCGCATAAAAAGAGACTTGCAATGCTTACGTCAACATGAGGGTCAAGCTGTTCTAAAGCTAAGCGATAAGACCTTGCCCAAAATTGTTGACCCACAATAAGTACCTTATGACTAGCTTTTTGAGGCCTTAAAAATTCATTATCAGGTTTTTTAGCGACAGCAATAAATTCATCTATATGCTTTGAGTAATAAGAGCCAACTGGCACGCCACATACGTAGTCAGTGCCAAACTCCTTATTGCATTTTCGAGCGAGTTCGAGTGCACTTATTGAGCACACTATAAGCTGTGATACCTGGCTTAGTTTGGATACATCTTCTAGACTTCCGCCAAATCCTAAGGTGCACACTATCTCATGCGTATTCTCAAAGGCAGCTCTAATTGCATCAATTTGCTCTATGCCCCAGTAATCAAGAGGGTTTAGACCAATTAGGGCAAGTGAGTTTGTATGAGCCGCAGGTTTATTCCCATACTCACCGCTTTTGTTAAAGAGATACCTCTCAGCAAGTGCAAGATATGCCTTTTGTGCGCCCACATCATATGAGTAGATGCCGCTCGTCTCTATACTAAAGACAGGAATATCAAGTTCGAGCTCAACATTTTGAGCTATCGCACTATGGTCTGTACCAATAACGGCTGCTGATGGACTCGAGAGCAAGAGTAGGTACTTGGAATTTTTAAGCACCTCAATACTTGGAAGGGACTCTATTAAAAAGTCCTCATCGCCAAAAATAGCGCGAACATCTCTAAAGCCTGAGCTTAAGAGCGCACTCTTTTTGCTAAAGTATCGGGGCTCATCGTATCCTGCATAATTTGCGAGACAACCTGAAGGTCCGTTAATAAGTATGGTTCCCTCGTAGTCAAAAAATACCGATCCAGCGCCAGCGTAATCAGGAGAGAGCGGTGGGAGTGTAGAGTAATAATTCATGTGACTTCCCACCTATACAACCAAAGATGACTTACTCAAGAGAGACTCAAAACTGCTTGAGATCTCTTTTGGACTAAGTATGTTTTGTAAGAGTTTTCGCTGGCCTACAAAGCCATAGAGGGGAGACTCAAAGGAGAGATCTACGTATTTGTGGGCGTTTGAATAGTAGGCAGCATCAAGACCTAGGGCTAAATCTGCATTTAGCTTTCGCTCATTAAGCATAAGTGCTGTACGTGCATCAGGAGGAAGCACCAGAGTCTCTGGGGAGTGTTTCTTAAGCCATTCAAGATGCATTTCATCTGATTTAGAAATCGCATTTGAATAGATTTCTCTAACCTCTGCACCCCACATCACAAGTAAGCGTGCGAGCTCAAAAGATGAATAGGAGTTTGAGCTTCCTATAGTCATACTTAAACCCTCAAGTGGGTGAGAGCTTAGGAGCTCTTTAATGGTGGACTCTTCTGTATCTTGAATATCTTTATAGTCAAGAGAGATACCTAGAGCTTCTTCAAGTTGATGATAATTTTTAACAATGCTTTCGCTTAAGAGTGTTAAGGGAAGTCTCAAAAAGTCAATTCCAAGTTGGGACTTCATATTCAGCGCAGCTTTAGTTGCAGCGTCTCCCATAACGAGGTTTAGACGCGAGTCTTTAAGCTCTAAAAAGCTCTCAAAGTCTTTATAGTCACACACGTGCTTAAGGCTATAGCCAGCGCGAGCTAAAAGTTTATGGATTTCACTTTCTGGATCTAGATTGCTATAGATACCTAAAATATTGAGGATGTCCTCATGAGACCTGCGAGATGAGTCCTCCTCAAGTGAATCTGCAGTTAGATAGCTATAGACGGTCTCAAAGGCTCGTACCAGTGGAGGTCTGTCGGTTTCTGCTCTAATTGGGTTCATCGTAGCAACTCGCACGGCTACCTGAGTCTCATCCTCAAGTTCTTCTGCAAGGCTTTCAAAATCCGTACCCAACAGATCATCGGCGCAGGTATAGATAAAGGTAAGACCCTTTGGCCTAGTATCTCTAATGATTTCAAGACCAGCGCTATAGGCCTCATCGACATGGTTACCTAAGGCAAGCTGCTCTTCTCTAATAAAATATGCGTTAGTTCGATCGCGCGTTTCTTTGTAGTAGTAAGAGGCAATCACCCCGTGGCGAGCACAGCCCATAGGAGATACAAAAAGCGCCTGAGTTTCAGGTACCATCAAGACAACGCGCACGATGCCGTAGCCTCCTGTAGCAGGAGAGTAGTAGCACATGTCCTTACCTAAGTTTAAAAGCCTGCTCTGTTTTGAAAAGTCTGCAGGAAGCTCTGTAATTTTAAAAGTCTTAGGTGCTATCTTGTCTTGAAAAATGTGTGGGAGTTTTTGACAGGTCATATACGAGATACCTTTCAGCTTAGACTGTAGCGGTAGGAATAATGTAGTGATAGCTGCAATCTTTGCTATTGACACTGTCCATTAACACTTCCACCTTATAGGCAGATTTCATAAGCTCCGGCTCAATTACCTCTTTTGATTTGCCAAACTTGTAGTGTCCGGGGCTTAAAAGCATCAGGGATTTATCGGCAATTTGAAGCGCATGAGTTGGATAGTGGGTGTTTAAAATCACGCTGAGTTTTTCTTCATGAGCAAGCTTATGGATGGTATTAAGCACAATGAGTTGATTTCTAAAGTCTAGGCCCGTCTCAGGTTCATCTAATATGAGGACGCTTGGCTTATTTATCATAGCTCGGGCGATAAGGACCATCTGAAATTCTCCGCCACTCATATTTGTGCATGATTTATCGGCCAAATGCTCAACGCCAATCTTTTGCATGCACTGGTAGGCAAGCTCAAAGTCTTCTTTATTTGGCATTGCAAAAGATGACTTCTTTGAAACAAGTCCCAAGACCACCATGTCTAAGGCCTTCATACTAAAGGTAAGTGATTTAGCTTGAGGTACATATGAAACCTGAGACCAAAATGCCTTAGTGGCAATGTCTTTGATGTTTTTACCGTCTAAATAACTTGCACCAGACTGCCAAGGTAGAAGCCCCATAATGCACTTTAAAAGAGTTGTTTTTCCAATGCCGTTAGGGCCTAAAATTGCTAAGACCTCAGAGCTTTCAACAGAAAAGCTAATGTCTTCATGAATCTTTTTATCGCGAAAAGAAAAGCTGCCGTTTTTTACTTCAAGCATTACCAATTACCTCCAGTCTTTTTGATTAAGATGATAAAGAGTGGTGCACCTATAAGTGCTGTGAGGATTGATACCGGCAGTTCTGCTGGACCTAAGCTTCTTGAAAGCGTATCCATCACGATCATAAAAATGATTCCAAAAGATATTGAAGTGGGTACAACGTAGCGATTGTCAGAGCCAAACACCATGCGAGCAATATGTGGGACAACCAAGCCTACCCAGCCAATTTGTCCGCACATTGATACACAGGATGCGGTTACAAAGGTAGATGCAACAATAATAATTGCTCGCGAACGTTTAACATTAATACCGAGTGAGAGCGCTTCATCCTCATCCAAACTTAAAGCATTAAGTTTCCAGCGCATCAAAAATATAGTGAGCACGCCAAGGATGACAAAAGGTGCTCCGATGGCTAAATATGGGTAACTTGCTCGTGAAAGTGAGCCCATAAGCCAGTAGGTAATTGAAGGCAATACATCTTGTGGGTCAGCCAAATACTTAAGGAGTGAAATTAAAGCACCAAAGAGCGCACTAATAACAATACCGGCTAAGATGATAGAAATAATTGAGCGTTTGCCTTGAAACATTCCAACCTGGTAGGCAAGTCCTACTGCTAAGAGTCCAAAGATAAAGGCAAGAATTTGTATGCCGATTAAATCAAAACCAAGCATAATTGCAAGTACTGCACCAAAGGATGCTCCACTTGCTACACCCAAGGTATCTGGGGTTGCAAGCGGGTTAGTAAAGAGGCTTTGAAAAGAAGCACCTGAGACTGCAAGACCTGCTCCTGCGAGTGCTGCAAGAATTACACGAGGGATACGGAGGTTAAATAAAACAGTTACCTCAGTGTTGTCAAAATTTAATCCTGAGTTAAAAAGACCCTGGTATATCAGTGAAAGGGTGTCAATCATACTCATTTCATATCTACCGCAGCCCAAAGAAACAATTGCTATTAGCACTGGTAGGGCAATGAGGGCAAGCGTAAGTAGAACTGATTTAATTGATTTCATTAATGTGGATTATCCTTCATGTTCACTAATACTAACTTATATTTGTTTACTATAGCGAACATAATCCAGATTACAAGAACTAATTTGAGAAATTGGCAAAAGGTAGTCTTTAGTTAACTTGTGTCGTTATTTAAGTTATTTAGCTAAGTATTGACTCAGGGCACAAAAATAGGGAAGATATAGAGAGGTATTTGTGATGATGAACTCGTATAAACGAGTGTTTACTATATAGTTTTGATATGTAAAACAAAAGACTTGAGAAACTCTATATTATCTTTCACGAATGCCGGATGTGTATCCGGCTTTCGCGTTTAAAAAGCATAAAGCTGGATGGCATCCTGAATTTTAATATGATTTATGACACCAAATGTAAAGGATGGCCACTACATGGAAATGATTATTCCAGCTATCGTTGGCCTGGTTGTTGGAGCAGCTGTAATTTATTTTGTTCTAACAAGCTCATCGAGCGGAAAGGTTAAAAGCGCCCAAGAAGACGCTGATAGACTCATCCGAGATGCAGAAGCACAGGCAGATAGCATTAAAAAAGAAGCTCAGGCACAAAGTAAAGAATCACTAATCTCAGCTAAAGAAGAGATTATTAAACAAAAGCAAATTGCAGAACAAGAAGAGCGCGAGCGCAACCAAGAAATTAGAGAACGTGAAAATCGCGTACTTCAACGTGAAGAGTCCCTTGATAAAAGAAATTCATCTCTTGAAAAAAGAGAATCACAAATTTCTTCTCAACAATCCTCACTTGATAAAAAGCACAATAAGGTTGACCAAATCATTAAAGATCAGCTTGCAGAGCTTGAAAGAGTTGCAGCTATGTCTAGCGATGAGGCTCGTGAAAAGCTCTTAAACGACTTAAAAGACGAAGTAACTGCAGATGCTGCGGTAATCATTAGAGATACTGAGCGCAAAACTAAACAAGAAGCAGATAAGATTGCTCGTGAAATTATTACGCTTGCAATTCAAAGAATCTCTTCTGATCAGGCAAATGAGGTAACGGTTACCTCTGTACACATCCCATCTGATGATTTAAAGGGCCGCATTATTGGTCGAGAAGGCCGAAACATCAGAACCTTTGAGCAAATGACAGGGGTAAACCTTATTATTGATGACACCCCTGAGACGGTTGTTTTATCATCTTTTGATCCTGTAAGAAGAGAGATTGCTCGCGTAGCCTTAGAAAACCTTATTGCAGACGGAAGAATTCATCCGGCTCGCATTGAAGAGATGTTTAATAAGGCAACTGAGACAGTTAATGAGCGAATTCAAGAAGCAGGAGATCAGGCATCCTATGATGCGGGTATCCATGACCTTCATCCTGAAGTAATCAAAATTTTAGGAAGACTTCGCTACAGAACTTCATACGGCCAAAACGTACTCAAGCACTCACTCGAGGTATCTTACCTCTGTGCAATTATGGCAGAAGAACTTGGACTTGATCCAAAGATTGCTAAACGCGCTGGCCTTCTCCACGATATTGGTAAGGCACTTGACCATGAGATTGAAGGTTCACACGCAGTTATTGGTGCAGATGTGTGTAGACGCTATAAGGAAAGCGCTATTGTTACCAATGCAGTTGAGGCTCACCACAATGATGTAGAGCCTCAAAGTGAGTATGCCTTCTTAGTTATGTCCGCTGATGCAATTTCTGCTGCAAGACCGGGTGCTCGCCGTGAAAGCGCTGAAAACTATATTAAGCGTCTTGAAAAACTCGAAGAGATTTCAAATGCTTACAGGGGTGTTGAGAGAACCTATGCCATGCAAGCAGGTAGAGAAATTAGAGTTATGGTTAGACCTGAAGATATTTCAGATGCAGATTCAGTAGTCTTAGCACACAACATTGCTAATCAGATTGAAGATGAGATGGAATATCCGGGACAGGTTAAGGTTACGGTTATTAGAGAGTCTCGAGCAACCGATTACGCTAAGTAGGAAAGTTACAGCATGAGTGATGCACATGATTTAATTAATTTTATTTCGGATGTATCCGGAGAAGAGCACCTGCGCGTAGAAGAAAACTTTGGAGAGGGCTTTGTACGCCTGAGAGTTTCTGAAGCTGAGCGCAGACAAGCAAAACATGACATTCGCTCTACTGAAGATATCTTAATTGAAATGTTGCGCAATGCCCGCGATGCGGGCGCTGCGCATATTTTTGTATCAAGCACTAAATCTGACACGCTTCGCTCAATCACAATGTTAGATGATGGGGTAGGAATCCCTGAGAGTTTACAAGCTAAAATCTTTGAGCCGCGTGTTACCTCAAAACTTGAAAGTGTTCACCAAGATAAGTGGGGCATACACGGGCGTGGTATGGCGCTCTACTCAATTAAAGAAAACACACTAGAGCATAGCGTTTGTGCCTCAGATATTGGTCTTGGCTCTTCTATCAAAGTTCTTGCAGATACAGAGAGTTTAAGCGAGAGAAAAGATCAATCAAGCTGGCCAAGTATGTCTAAGGAT
>JASBYZ010000018.1 GCA_029983705.1 Coriobacteriales bacterium | reverse complement strand
ATGAGGTCTTAAGTGGGGTGTGTTTGCGCTATAAAGAACATGAACGGCTCTTTTATGAAAAAACACAAGTTGAGTTTTATCCCCTAAGTACTGAAGAAATTGATGCATATATCCATACAGATGAGCCCTATGACAAGGCGGGAGGCTACGGCATTCAAGGTCTTGCCTCATTATTTGTTAAATCAATTCACGGCTCGTATGACAATGTTGTCGGACTTCCCCTTGCAAGAGTCTACAAAGAACTTATAAGCTTTAGTAATGACTTCAATATTTCACTTACATACAAAGGTTAGGTAAAAGGTATGCGCGATGTTTCAATTGAGCTCATTCCAAATTTTTTAATTGGACACGCCACTAATGAAGATGCAGCTACAGGCTGCACAGTTATTGTGGCACTAAAGGGTGCCTGCGGTGGCGTGGACATTAGAGGTGGTGCTCCAGCTACACGAGAGACTGATTTACTCAAGCCAGAAAACTCAGTTTCTGTAGTACATGCAGTTGTCTTATCTGGAGGTTCTGCCTACGGACTAGCAGCTGCATGCGGTGTCGCAGAAGAGCTTGAGAGCAAGGGCATTGGTCTTGATACCGGTCCTGCACTCGTGCCTATTGTAGTAGGTGCCTCACTTTTTGATCTAGACCTTCAAGACTCTTTAGAGCGCCCAGATGCAAGCTATGGAATAAGAGCTGTTGAAGATGCCTTCCATAACAAGTTTTCTGCCCCAGATCATGGCAATGTTGGTGCCGGAACTGGAGCAAGCGTTGCTAAAATTTTAGGAACTGAGTTTGCTGTTAAGTCAGGCCTCGGATATGCAGCTTATGAGCACAATGGGCTCTATGTTGGAGCAGTTGTTGCCCTAAACGCACTGGGTGATATTTATGACACGAGCACCAATACAAAACTTGCCGGCCCTCTCTTAGAAGATGGATTCATGGGAGACACTGCAGAGATTCTCTTAAACAAAACTGCAGGTGACCCTATGCCCCTTGACCTCACTAACACCACCCTTGGCTGCATCATCACCAATGCAAAGCTTGATAAATCACAGTGCACCAAGCTTGCTCAGATGTCTCACGATGGATACGCTCGAGCTATTAGACCTTGTCACTCAAGCTTTGACGGAGATTCTATCTTTGTGCTTGCTTCTGGCGAAAAGGACGCTCAATTTGAGGCAGTTAGCATGCTCGCACAAAAATCAGTTGAGAAGGCTATTTTAGATGCAATAACAAGCGCCGAGAGTGCTTTTGGACTTAAGAGCTACAAAGACTAAGGGGTTTAGATATGATTTCACCTACCGTAGTAACAAGTTTTGCCTACGATGAAGCTGTTATCCACGTTGAAATTTACTCTCCAGAAGAGATCATAGATCAGCCTGGAACTCCTTACGGAGTATCTGTAAAGCGTCCACCACTTTTAGTCTTGCACGGTAACGCAGGTTCAATTCATGAATTTGACCAGCAAATTGAATACTTCTCTAAGCAAAGAACGGTTATTGCAATTGACTCTCGTGGACAGGGTAAGTCAACGGTAAACCCTGAACTTGAAATTACCTACGAAATTATGGCAGATGACGTGCTTGAGATTATGAACCGCTTAGGTGTACCTGAAGTACACCTTTTAGGTTTCTCAGACGGTGCTATTACCTCTTTACTCTTTGCTAAAAATAATCCTTTTAGAGTTAAAACCCTTACTGCAATTGGTGCAAATATCGACCCTAAGGGACTTACCACACAGGCTCGAGAAGATATTAAAGAAGAAATTAAGCGCCTTAAAAAGGAGCGTAAACAAGAGGAACTTAAGGCCCAAGGTATCTTAGAGAGTTCAGAGTATGATGTAGAGCTCTCTGAACATGAATTTGGACTTGAGCCTGAAGAGGTACTCCTTGAACTCTTAATGGCACACCCACACATAAAACTTTCTGCGCTCTCAGAAATTCATTGCCCAACACTTATCATTACCGGTGAGCATGACATGATAAAACCTGAGCACACCAAGCAGATTGTTTCTCAAATTGAACACGCCGAACATAAGGTTATCCAAGGTGCAGACCACTTTGTTTTAGCAGGTTATTCTCACAAAGTTAACGAAATGGTCGAAGAGCTTATTACAGCAAATGAAAAAGATTTAAAGCCAATTGAGCTTAGTCTTAGTGAAAACCTTACAACAGAGATAGCAACTGAGGCAGACCTAGAAGAGGTCAAGCAAGTCTATAACGATATGATTGACAGTCTTGAAACAAGCACCAACTATGCAGGCTGGAAACGCGGTGTGTATCCAGCTGTTGAAATTGCAGAAAAAGGTGTTAAAGACGGAGATCTCTTTGTAGTTCGCCAAAAATCTGACGGCAAGGCTGTCGCCTCATTTATCTTACGCTATGACCTCCCATTTTACTTTAGTGCCGCAGGTTGGGAAAACATTGAGCAAGAAGCCGTATTGATGATTCATACACTTATTGTTTCTCCTAAGGCAAAAAGTTCAGGAATTGGAAGACATGTGCTTGCCTTTATGGAAGACTATGCTCGTAAAAACCCACAAACTAAGGCAATTAGATTTAATACCTCACCTCAAAATGTTCCTGCAAACTACCTCTATATTCGTTCTGGCTTTATTAGATACTACGCATTTTTACAGCCGTATAGAGGCCTAGATATTCCAGATTGGACAAATCCTTACGAGAAAAGGATTCGATAAAACGCTTAAGGCTCGGACATCAAATCCGAGCCTTAATTTTTGCTTAGTTAAATTTAAAAATCTTTTGAGCAATCCTATAAAAACCAAGTGACATCTTTTGACCAAAATGTCCGGGAAGGTTAGTACCAATTCCAACTAAAGAATGTCTGATGCGACTATACATCTTTTTATCGTAGTCTTTAAGGTAGGCCCAAAGCTCTTTCATCTTTACATCTGCCTGAGGATCATCAGACATTTTAGAGAAGATAGAAGAGATTGCATACATGAGTGACATGTAGTTTTCCATGTACTTAATAAGATACTTTGAGTCAACCTCATCATAGATATGGTAGGCATCAGTCATTATTCTTGTCACGCGCAATTGGTGGTCAATGCGCTTAACCATAACTGACTCATTAACGCTTTGGTCGTCTCGGCCAATAAAATAGCGATACAAGTCTGCGTCAATATAGTAAAAATTCTTTACGCGGGGCAGTGGCACATAGGCATAAATGTTATCTACATAAAAGGTGTGTTTTGGAATAGGAAGGCCTTCTCGTAAGATATCTGCTCTATAGGTAAGGGCGTGCATAAGCAAGGTGTCATCAATTCTAAAACCTGAAATATGATCCCAGTCAGTTACCTTTTCAACAGGAATTGCACTCGTATACCTCATAACCGACTGAGTATTATCACTTTGATGCTCATACACATAATTGGTAATTACCAGATTAATTGGGTCAGGACTTTCAACTTGCGTGCGCAAATATGCTAGCAACTTTTCAAGCGCATCCTTATCAAGCCAGTCATCAGAATCAAGTACTCGGTAATACAGGCCCTCTGCAAGTTCAAGCCCTTTGAGTACGCCAGCACCGTGTCCCCCGTTTTCTTGGTGATGTACCTTAACGAGCTCTGGATATTTTTGAGCCCACCCATCAGCAATTTCTGCGGTATTATCCTTGGTAGAACCATCATCAATAATAATGGTCTCTACATCTGTAGCATAGTTAGAACCTTCAAGTACTGAAGATATTGCCTTATCCATATAGTCAGCTGAGTTATAACATGGTATTGCAATTGATAGTGTCTTTTTCACGAGTCTGATAAATCCTTTATCGATAAGTTATTTGGCAAGCTCTTCTGCGAGATCAAGTGCTGCCTTTGTTGTATCGTCCATATCATAATATCTATATTGACCCAAACGTCCAAGCACATACAGATTTGTAATCATATTGGCACGCTTAGCATACTTTTCGTAGAGCGCTTGGTTTTCTGGATTAGATATTGGATAGTAAGGATCTATGTCTGAACCAGGCACATAAGCTTGGGGATATTCTTTTAAGATGGTGGTCTTATCTAAATCCTCTTGACCAGTCATCTTTTTAAACTCAGTGATGCGCGTAAAGTCTTCAGTGGTAGTGTAGTTAACGGTTGCAGCCTCCTGAAAACTCTTCATATCAAGTTGCTCAAAGCGCATGTCAATAGACCTGTATGGAAGTGCTCCCATGTCTGATGAAAAGAGCTCATCAACCGGTCCTGAATAAATTACCAGACCCTTAAAAGGGCTTCCTTGAACGATAAAAGTATTGTCAGAAAGCTCAGCTATGCTTGCAAGCTCAGTTTTTAAAAACACATCAATTTTTGGATGCGTAAGCATCTTTTCAAACATCTTGGTGTAGCCTTCTTTTGGCATACCTTGGTAGACATCCTGAAAATATCTATCGTCTTCAGAGATATGGATTGGAACGCGTGCAGTAACCGCTCCGTCAATCTCCTCCGGCTTTTTATCCCACTGCTTCATGGTGTAGTGCAAGAAAATATTCTCGTAAATATAATCTGCCACCTCTTGTAAGTTCTCATTATCAGAAGCTCTAAGCTTTGAGATTGGTACCTTGGTCTCCTCGCCAAACTCTTCTACCAACTCTTGGTAGAGCAACTCTGACTTTTCTTTACCAAAAGAAATTTCAAGAGAGGTCTTATTAAAAGGGACAGGAACTAAGGTACCGTGAATGTTTGCTAATACCCTGTGCTCGTAAGGAAGCCACTTGGTAAATTGTGATAAGAAGTCATAGACCTCTTTCATGTGAGTATGAAAGATGTGTGGTCCAAAAAGGTGAACCATCACTCCTGCGTCATCAATAAAATCGTGGGCGTTACCTGCGATTTGTGCACGTTTTTCAATAATTGCAATACGTGCCTCAGGTTTAAGTTCTGCATACCTTCGAGCAAAAACAGCACCTGAATAACCTGCACCAACTACCAAGACATCATAGTTTGTTGCAGCAAATTGGCTTGCATCACTGTAGATAGTCAATTAAGCTCCTCCGAGACGGGTATTAATTGGTTTACGTAATAATTAAGTATAATCAAAAGAAGTGAAGTTAAAGTTAAAAGGATAGAGACCATGAGTAATTTCTTACATAAAATTAAAGAACAGGCCCGCACAGATCTTAAGACAATTGTTCTTCCTGAAGGTGAAGACGAGCGTGTAAGAGAGGCTGCAAAAATCATTGCAGATGAAAAGCTCGCACGCCTTATTGTGTTTAACACAAAAGATCTTGAGGAGTCTGAATATATCCAGCTACTCGATTATAAAACTTCAGATAAAAGAGATGCCTACGCACACCAGCTCGTTGACATCATGTCAAAAAAAGGCATTACACTAGAGGATGCCTACAAGCTTCTTGATGATGAACTTTACTACTCAGTTATGATGGTAAAGATGGGAGATGCTGATGGCATGGTTGCAGGAGCTGCCCACTCAACCGCTGACACCTTGCGCCCAGCTTTACGAATCTTGCACACAAAGCCTGGAATTAAAACCGTCTCAGGCTTCTTTTACATGGTTGTTCCAAACTCAGAATACGGACACGAGGGTGAGTTTATCTTTGCAGACTGCGCACTTGTAGAAAATCCAGGTTCGGAGCAGCTTGTTGAAATTGCCCATGAGAGTGCAAAATCCTTTGAGGCCTTAAGTGGCGAGAAGGCCCGTGTGGCATTTCTCTCCTACTCAACTAAGGGTTCAGCAAAAGGTGAGATGGTCGATAAGGTAGCAAGCGCAGCTCAAAGCTTTAAAGAAAGCTATCCAGATATTATTGCTGATGGTGAACTTCAGCTTGATGCGGCTATAGTTCCAGATGTAGCTTTAAGAAAGGCACCAAACTCAAGCCTTGAAGGCAGGGCAAACGTGTTAGTTTTCCCAGGAATTGAGTCTGCTAATATCTCATACAAACTTGTGCAGCGCCTAGCTAAGGCTAAGGCCTTTGGGCCAATTTTACAAGGCATTGCAAAGCCTGTGAACGACCTCTCACGAGGCTGCAAGGTTGAAGATATCGTTGGTGTAGTTGCACTGAGTGCAGTTCAAGCGCAAATTGAAGATTAAAACTCTAGAGACTGATATCCATAGAGTAAGCGTTTTGCATCCATTGCCATCATGAGCTCTTCATTGGTTGGAATTACTAATATATGCACTTGTGACTCAGGTGCAGATATAACGCTTATCTCGCCATTGCCTATAGCTGCATTCTGATTCTTTTCTTCATCAATTATAAAGCCTAACTCCTCAAGTCCTGAGCAGGCAAGGGTTCTTACAATTGCAGAGTTTTCTCCAACGCCTGCAGTAAAGGCTAATACATCACAGCCTCCCATAGAAAATACCATGGAGCCCATGTTGCACTTAACGGAATCCGAGTAAGCCTCAATTGCATGCTGGCACTGGGCGTTTCCTTTATGAGCTTCTTCTACGATATCTCTTAGGTCACTTGAAAGACCAGAAAGTCCTAAGAGCCCTGACTTTTGGTTCATTATCTCGTTTAATTCACTTGCGCTTAAACTTGAATTTTCTAAGATATAGGTCACAATAGCAGGATCTATGCTTCCGCACCTTGTGCCCATCACAAGTCCTTCAAGCGGGGTAAATCCCATGGTGGTATTAACGGAGTCTCCGTGTTTGATAGCACACAAAGACGCACCGTTTCCAATGTGTGCCGATAAAATCTTGAGCTCATCGGCATTATCAAAATACTCTTTTACGCGCATTGAAACAAAACGGTGAGAAATACCGTGAGCACCGTAGCGCTTGATTTTAAACTTTTCAATGATGTCGCGTGGCAGCGCATAGTCTGATGACTTATCTGGAATGGTGGTATGAAAGGCTGTGTCAAAAATTGCCACGTTTGAAAGTGATGGATAGTGAGACATGCAAGCCTCAATAACTGAAGCTGCTGGATAGTTGTGCAGCGGTGCAAGAGGAGCAAGCTCTCTAATCTTATCGATAGTATGGTAGTCAATGATGACTGCATCATTGAAATAGTATCCGCCCATAACTACACGGTGGGCAAAACCATCAATTTGATAGGGTGCGTCCTGTTTAAACAAGAGGTCAAATATTAACTGAGCTGCTGCATTGTGGTCAGGCAGGTAGCTGAGCTCTTTGTTGCTTGGGCCACCCTTTATCTCATAAGAAAACTGACCCTTAGAAAGTCCTATGCGCTCACACACACCCTTAGCCAAGACCTCATGAGATTCAACCTGAATAAGCTTGAATTTAATAGAAGACGAACCAGAGTTAAGTGTAAGAATATTCATAGGACTTATCCTTTTACAGTTAAATTGCTACTAAATTAAACCTTCACCAAGTGTCTTGCCACCAAGCACATGTACATGCCAGTGAAATACACTTTGGCCAGCGTCAGCACCTTTATTGGTAATAAGGCGATAGCCTTTTTGATCAATACCTTTTATCTTGGCCACCTTATTTGCAGCCTCAAACACACGCGCAATAGTTTCTGAAGGTACCTCATCTGCAATATCTTGGTAGTGCTTTTTAGGCACCACTAACACATGGACTGGAGCTTGAGGATTTGCATCTTCAAAGGCACAAACAAGCTCATCCGCATATACTACCTTGGTTTCTATCTCGTCATTTGCAAGCTTACAAAAAATACAATCTGACATTATATCCTCCAAAATTAGCTAGCTTAAACTGGTATCAATACTATCATCAGATTCAGGCTCAATCTCGCCCATCAAGGTAGTTACCTTTTGTTGGGCATCTTGAAGGCGTGACTGAAGCGTTTTTACAAGTGCTACGCCCTCTTCGTATGCAGCAAGTGAGTCTTCAAGCTCAAGTTGGTTTGACTCAAGCTTCCTAATAACCTCCTCAAGTTTTTGAGATGCCTCTGAAAAACTTAAAGATTCTAATTCGTTTTGCTCTTTTGCCATTTATGCTCCTTGAATTGTATCTTTTGACTGTACCTGCGCATGCAGGCTTCCGTCTTGTAATCGAATATGTATGAGGTCTCCTGCCTCGACTTTAGTTACGCTATCAACAAGATTGCCCGCTTTGTTGGTGGTAAAGGCATATCCACGCGTGAGCACCTTAAGCGGCGAGAGCGACTCAAGTTTTGCCACCTTTATTTGAAGCGATTTATGGTAGCGTTCACTAAAGTTTTGTGCCAACTTTATAAAGCTCTGTGAAATACGCTCAAGGTATTCCTCATCACGCTTGAGCCCCTGCGGAATTGCCCGCAAAAATCGATCATGCTGCAGTGCAAGGTTTGAGTCATATTTTTCAAGCCAACTTGCTTCAGCTAAGACAGGACGGCTCATCTGGCGAGAAAGACTTTGGGATTTTCTCTCAACTAAAAGCTCCATAGCTTTTGCAAGCCTTAAGCTTTGCTGGCGCTTACCTGCTTTAAGCTCACTTAGATCAGGCGCTACAGACTCTGCTGCAGCTGTTGGAGTGGACGCTCTTCTGTCAGCTACCATATCTGCAATTGAGTTATCAGGTTCATGCCCTATACCACTTACGAGTGGTGTGCTAAGACTTGCAATCTTTCTTGCGAGCATCTCATCATTAAAGGGCATCAGATCCTCATACGCTCCGCCACCTCTTACGAGCAATATTGCATCAAGTCCGCGCTTATCGGCAAGATCAAGGGCGTACGCCATCTCTTGGGGAGCCCTCTCCCCTTCAACTGCTACGCCAAAAAACTCAATTTCAACGAGGGGGTTTCTGCGACGAAGCGTTCTGAGAACGTCATGTACCGCCTTACCTCTTGGAGAAGTTATAAGGCCAATACGTGTACAAAATGCAGGAACTTCTTTTTTTCTGCCCTGATCCATCAGTCCTTCTGCTTGAAGCTTTTTTGCAAGACGGGCTACCTGCTGGCGCAAGTTACCCTCTCCTGCAAGCTCTAGTCTATTTACAGAAAACTGCATTCTTCCTTTGGCTGGATAGGCTGTGAAGTAACCGCTTAACTCAAGGAGCATTCCTGCCTTAAGCTCAATGCCACTTGCCAGATATTTATCGCGCCACATAATACAAGAAAGTGAAGATTGCTTATCGGCAATAGTAAAGTATGCTGCCTTGTAGCCAGGTTTATCGTTAAATTCTGAAACTTCACCAACAATGGTGACTCTAATTTGCTCAAGTGCTCCTTTAGCAAGCTGAAGTGCACTTGAAACACTTAAGGGTGCCTCATTTGAAGCACCCCTGGTATCTAAAGTAGTATTCCACATAATTATCTGTTGTTGTTATTTGCCAAACTTACGTAATAGAGAAGGGTTAGGATTGATGAGAGTGCAGCTGCTACATAGGTAAATGCAGCGCTCTTAAGCATATCGCGTGCTCCCCTATCTTGTTCTGCAGGAAGTGCCACAGTACCCTCGATGCTTTCAATTGCACGCTTGGATGCGTCAAACTCCACTGGAAGCGTTACGATTTGAAAGAGTACGGTAAGCGCAAAAAGAATAATACCTGCCCATACAAGGTTTAACATCTGAAGGAAAAATCCTGCAAGAAGTACAAATACCCAAATGTTTGAACCAAGCTGAGCGAGAGGTAGCACTGCCTCTCTTACCTTAACTCCCATATAATTTTTAGCATGCTGAACCGCGTGTCCTGCTTCATGGCATGCAACCGCAATTGATGCCACTGAGGTTCCGTTATAAGAATCATCTGAGAGGTTTAAGGTATCTGAGCGTGGATCATAAAAGTCAGATAGAGCTGCGCCACCATTGTGCAAAATCTCAACGTGTTGGAGGCCATTTCTGTCTAACATTGCACGAGCTGCCTGGTAGCCGGTGATGCCCTGGGCATTTTGAACCTGCGACCATTTTTTGTAGGTGTTTTTAATATATGCTTGTGAACCAAGACCTAAGGCCAAGGTTACTACCATTAATAAGATATACAGCATAGTCTCTCACTTTCTAATTTATCTAGTATCTTTATGTTCTACCCGTTTAGACTCAGTTTATTTGTGCAAGATTTCAATTTTTGAATCTTCAACAGTAAGTCCAATAGAACCTGATAAAAGCTCCAGAAGTTTATTGCCTACAAGCTCATGCCTCCAGCCAATGGCCAAAGGAGAACTCTGTGAGTCAAAGTAAAAATTAACTAAATCATCTTTTGAAGCTAAAAGCGCTGGCGCAATCTCTTGCTTGTCTGCTACAAATTTTAAGAGGGCATTCATAAGATCAATGACGCTTTCTACCTCTTTTGACACCTTGTGGCGACGCGGAAGTTGAGGAAGCTCCTCTTTACTCAAACTTAGACCCTTTTGAATAGCAGAGAGCACTTTGGCTTGATTTTGTACCGAAAGTGAATCAGTATTTCTTATCTTTAGGAGCTCTTTTTTGTTAAGCGGTGCTCGCTTTGCAAGCTCCACAACAATCTCATCACTCAAAATCCAGCGGCGTGGATGATCTCTTTTTTGAGACTCCTCTTCTCGCCAAGCTGCAATCTCTCGCGCAATGCCAAGCTGTCGTCTGTTTAGAGAGCTAATGCGCTTTACCTTTTTAAAGGCGTCGTGTGGGTTATGGCTGTAGTGGTCTTTATCAAGCAAATCTTTCATTTTTGGTAAGACCCACTCAAGTCTTCCCTTAGCCTTAAGCGCCTCAATCATCTGAGAGTAAATATCTGGCAGGTACTTTACATCATCAAGCGCATAGCTTAATTGCTGCTCATCTAAGGGACGCTTTGACCAGTCTGTAAGAGACTGAGTTTTAGGAAGTGTTATCCCACAGAAAGCCTCAACAATTGCCTGATAACCCATCTGGACCGGATATCCTAAGAAGCCAGCAGCTACCTGGGTATCAAAAATTGGACTTGGCATAATGCCAAATTCTTGCTCGATGATTTCAAGGTCCTGAGTTGATGCATGAAAAATCTTAACGATGTTTTGGTCAACAAAAAGATCTATAAGCGGGCTCATATCTTCAAGCGCAAGTGGGTCTATTACAACCTGCTCGCTACTTGTACCAAGCTGAAGCAAACAAAGTTTTGGATAATAGGATTTTTCACGGATAAACTCAGTATCTATAGCTAAAAGTGTATCTTTTTTTGCGCGTGGTATAAAATCATTCAGTTCGTGGAAAGTACTAATATACAAGTAATTATCCTTAGTCTTAAGTGTAAATACAAAGACCATTATACAAGGAGCATCCATGAGAGTGTTGGCAATTCATAATCCTGACAGCGGAAGCGGGAGTGGAGACCTCTTTGACTACCTTAAAGAACTTGTAGAACTTGGCTGTGACGAGGTGGTTTTACGAAATATTCACGCCCATGAAGATGATCAGGTTTTATTAGATGACGCACACGACTATGATTTGATTGTGCTCTCAGGTGGAGACGGTACCGTTGCCACCTTAAACTATGAGCTCAAACATAGTGGAATTCCTGTTCAGGTATTTCCTTCAGGAACAGCAAACCTGGTAGCTTCAAATCTTTCTAACGATGAAGAGCCAGTTGCTATGGCAAAGGCAGCTATGGACGGCCACACCGAATCTTTTGACATGGGTGAACTCAGCTATCAAGATAAAAACGGTGAAACCCACTACATAGGTTTTTCTGTTATTGCAGGGGCTGGCTTTGATGCCACCATTATGCATGACTCAGAAGACCTCAAGGCAAGAATGGGACAGCTTGCTTACTTTGCCGCTGTACTTGCCAATCCAAATCCAGAAATAGCTACCTTTAAACTTGATTTAGATGGTGAGCACGTTGAAATTGAAGGCATTGCCGTACTCATTATTAACTTTAGTAATATTACCTTTGATGTATCAATAGTAAATGATGCAAGCCCTCAAGATGGTCTCTTTCATGTGGCGGTAATTAAATCAGGTTCTACCGTACAGCTCTTACCAACTGTTATATCTGCATTTTTAGATAAGTCTGGAAACTTCCCCTACAGACCACAACTTGAGATATTTACAGCCAAAAAAGTTAAGGTTGATGCAAATCCCCCACTTCACCTCCAGTTTGATGGCGATGTTATAGAGGGTGCAAAAACTCCATTTACTGCAAGAGTATTAGAGGGAGCTTCCAAGTTTATTGTTGATGAAAACTCCCCTTACTATAGGTCAGCTGATTAGTTAGCGTGCCTTTTTCTTTGTTTTTCAGCACTTGCTAAAATAACTGGATCATTTGGATGCGTCTTTGCATACCAAAGAGATGCCACAACCGTAATGGTAAGTACTACTAAAATAAAGAGCAGTGACTCTGTGGTGCCAATTTCTGGCACTTTGAAACCTCCAGCTTGGCTAAATGGATTACCTACTACATGCATAGCGTGTAACCAGAGTTTTACCGCAATAAAGCCAAGGATTGCCGCAAGTCCATATGCCAAAAAGATAAGTCTATCTAAAAGATCCTCAATTAAGAAGTAAAGCTGTCTAAGTCCCATAAGTGAGAAGGCATTGGTGGTAAAGACAATGTATGCCTCTTCTGTCAGACCAAAAATTGCAGGAATTGAATCAAGCGCAAACATAAGGTCAACTGCACCAAGAGAGATGATTACTAAAAAGAGCGGGGTAAGCATTTTTCTGCCATGCTCTTTAACTAAGATTTTATCTCCCGCATAGTGGTCGGTGATAGGTAAAAACTTGCGTGCTGCCTTTACCACGATGTTATCTGACATATCTGGGTCTTGGTAGGTACCAGCAATTTTTTCTTTACGCTCCTGCCTGTGGTCTATTATTTGCTTTGCAGCGGTGTAGCCCAAAAAGATAGCAAATATATAAAATAACCAGGCAAATTGATTGAGCGCAGCAGCGCCAATGATAATAAAGATAAATCTAAAAATTAAGGCTAAAACGATTCCCCACATTAGAGCTTTTTGCTCATCTTTAGGAGGAACCGCAAATGAAGCCATAATAATTAAGAAGACAAAGAGGTTATCAACGCTTAAGGCTTTTTCTGTGACATAACCACTAAACCACTCAACACCATAGCGATACGGCTGGTTTGGATCTGCGTCCTTCCAAAAGAAGGTAACAAAGATACCAAAGATGATAGCAATACCAATGTAGAGTGCCGACCATACGGCAGCCTCTTTAATGGTTGGAACGTGCGCTTTTCTTACGTGGAAAAAATAGTCAAAGGCTAATAGTGCAATAATTACGATAAAGGTAAGTAGCCAGGTAACTGGTGTAATATGCATGCTTGCCTCTGCAACTTGATTCATGTGGGATGCTCCAATAGCAATGTTTTGTAAAACTTCAATGGTGGGCGATACTGGATTTGAACCAGTGGCCCCCACCGTGTCGAGGTGATGCGCTACCCCTGCGCCAATCGCCCATCAAAGTTTTAAAGTAAAAAGTAATTCTAGCAGACTTAAGGCTAAATTGGCTTAATTCATAAAATGCTTGCAAGAAAAGATTTGCCCAGCAAAAATGTGTGCAGGCTTTGAAATTTTAAAAGTTTTCAAAACTTTTAAAAAAATGTTTGCAAAAGTCAAAAAAGTTCAGTATAGTTCTATCTTGCACACGCGGACTTGGCTCAGTTGGTAGAGCACAACCTTGCCAAGGTTGGGGTCGCGGGTTCGAATCCCGTAGTCCGCTCCAGTGAATCTTAAAGGTCGGTCATAAGGCCGGCCTTTTTTAAATTCATCAGGGTTTTCTTAGGTATGGCGACATGGCCAAGTGGTAAGGCAGAGGCCTGCAAAGCCTTTATCCCCGGTTCAAATCCGGGTGTCGCCTCCAATTTTTCTCTTTCTTTATTTCATTTAACATCTTCTTTTAAGGGTACACTTTTTTGTACAAGCTAATTTGTATGCGAAAGGATGTCTATGGTTACTACTACCACTAACAGTGTTGAAGGCTACAAAATTGCGGGATATTTTGGCCTTGTGGGCGCTGAAGTTGTAAATGGCGTTAACTTTACTAAAGATTTTGGCGCAGGCATTAGAAACTTTATTGGTGGCAGAAACGCTGGCTACGAAAAAGAAATTCTCAAAGCTAAAGAGGAAGCGTATAACGAGATAGTTTCAAGAGCATCACAAATGGGTGCAGATGCCGTCATTGGCATTCAAACTAACTTTGAAACCTTAAATCAAATGTTGGTGGTAACAATGGATGGAACTGCAGTTAAACTTGAAAGAATTTAACTTAGCAGTTCATTTGCAATTACAGCAGTATTTTCTTCTATAAAGTTTTGTAGATGACCCTCTTTAATATAGTAGTCACCCACTAAGCTGTGTAAATAAATACCATGTTTTTGTGCCCTAAGCATGACCTCTAAGCTTGCCAGGGCATATCTTGTATCTGCAAGGTAACAGTGTATTGCCTTTTGTTCTAGCTGCATATAGTGACCTACACGAGCGTATGATTTTTGATCTGAGGGCACAATTAAGTGCTCAAGCGCAAATACCTCTGCCGGGCATAAAACAAGCGTATCAATACTTTTGAGAGTCTTAGAGCTAATTGAATAGGGCTCATCGTCAAAATATAACTCAAGAGACTTAGCCTGCACCTTATTAAGCTCGAGTGCATCACACAAAATATCATGTGCTGCCTCAAGACTTGAAACATCTATCTTAAGCCCAAGCTCCTCATAAGCTGCATTTACGCAGGACTGACTTAAGAGCAAGCTTACAAGAGCTCCCCTTTTGACTAAGTGCTCAGCTAAAGAAAGGCCAAAGGCAACTGCATTAGTTGACTGAATAGTAAGCGCTATATGTTTGGCTTCTTGTTCCATCAAGGCTAAATCTCCTTATTAACGCAAAGTAACCAGTTTAACAACTGTTCCCTCGCCATAGGCCTTCTTTGAAATTTCTACAGAATCTACCAGCATGTACATAAGGCGAATACCTCTACCGCGCGTTTCTGTAGGCTCAGGCAAAAAGCCATCCTGGATCTCTACTCCCTTGCCGTTATCGCTCACCTCAATAACCATACGGTCATCATAGCCGGTAAGGGTCACATATATATTAGCAAGACAGGCATCTCTACAGCCATGGTCAAAGGCGTTACCAAGCGCCTCACCAAGGGCTAAAACCGTATCAAAGAGACGCTCTTGCCCAAGATAGTCTTCAAGCTGTTCTTTAACTTCTCGCCTAATTTCAGACATAAATTTAGGATCTGGTGGAACTTTAAGGGTATTAGAAAACTCAGGCGCCTTAGCAGGATTTGCAGAAATCTTTTCTTGTTCAAGTTTAATTTTAGAGCGGGCATTAAAAAATTCAGAAAGTTTGAGCATGCTCAAAAAACGCATGATATTGCTTGAAACGTTAATAAAGCTAATGCTGCCTTCAAGTTCTTTAACCTGGTTTTGCAGGTAAATAATGACACCAAGTCCAGATGAATCCATATATATGGTGTCAGTAAAGTCAACAATAAATTTGGTATAGCCCTGCTCAATAAGGGTATCGGCATATGCTTTGAGATCTTTAGCGTAAGTGAAGTTTACCTCCTCACTTAATGATATAAGCGCTAAATTATCTCCAATACGCATCTGTCGAAAGTCTCCTTACCTGAGAGTTTAGTTTACAATTTCTTTACAATAATCTGTTTCCCTTAGTTGGCGAAAGCATACACTTAAGGCGCAAAAACTCTTCAATTATGAAGCTTGAGTTAAGGCTTTGTGAGCTTAGCTGATGCTTTCTGACTGAGCACTGTATCGCTGTTCAGCGTTATCCGGCTCAACATGGACCACGACATCGGTAATTTGAGGAAACTCAGCCTTGAGTTTATTTTCAACCTCAACACTAATTTCGTGGGCGATAAAGACGGTCATATGAGGATCAACTAAGATATGTAGGTCTGCATAGACATGACCTTCTGAACCACGTGAACGAATAGCGTGAATATCTCTAACCCCAGAGATGTCTTTAAGAGCATTCTTAATATCTTTTTGAGGAATTTGAGCTGCATCAGAAAGCGTTGAATTCACCTTCTTAAATACCTCATAAGCTGAGTAAAAAATTGCTCCAGCAACAAGCATTGACACAAAGACATCGGCAAGGCCAAAGCCTAAGCTTACGAGTACTAAAGAAACTATTACTGAAAGTGAAACTAAAATATCAGAGAGTGTGTGAAGTGCGTCTGCTCCTAAAAGCTCTGATGAGAGACGCTTTGCCTCTCTCCTCTCATACGTAGTTACTGCAATATTAACCACAAGGGTACCAATCATAACTATAAATGAGCCGGCATTAACAACCGTATCAGATCTTCCGCTTACCAGCACCTCAAAGGCATTTGAAAGTACGTTTAAACCTGCAAATACCAGTAGCACTCCAATAAGGGCTGAGGCAAAAGACTCAAACTTATTATGTCCATAGGGGTGGCTTTTATCGGCTGGGGCAGATGCCAGCGTGATTCCAATAATGCCCACCAAGTTACCCGTACCATCAAAAATAGAGTGCAAACCGTCAGCCTGCATAGCTGCCGATTTGGTAAAGAGTCCATAGAAGAATTTGGCAAGAGCCACAGCGATATTTAAAAAGAAAATTATTAAAAGCACGCGCTTAATGCTTTTATAGCGCTGAGCTTCATGTAAGGCGAGTTCAGAATTCATATTCGTACCTTTGTCACATTACTATTACTTAAACTGAAGGGCAACCATCGCGACATCATCAGTGAGTTTGCCACCAGAAAATTTCTTTAACACCAAAAGAAGCTTATCTAACAAATGTTCAATCCCCTCTGGTGCAATCTCTAAGAATACCTCTTTTAGGCGCTGCTCGCCAAAAAAATCTCCTGAGCTGTTTCGAGTCTCTGTGGTTCCATCAGTATAGAGATATAAGATATCTCCAGACTCAAAGCTGTATTCAACGTTGTGGTAGTCCATTGACTCAAAGGCTCCAATTATTGGAGACTGGTTAGTAAGCAGGCTTAAGCGTGCTCCGGTCTCTGATTCATGGTATAAAAAAGCAGGTGGATGACCAGCGCAGCAGTACTGAGCAGTCTTAGTAGTAAGGTCTATTACTGATACAAAAAGTGTCGTAAATGACTCAAGACGCGATGAATTTAAGTAGAGTTTATTAAGCGAGCTTGCAATTTCTGAGGGGCTTAACTGATTATAGGCATAGGCAGCTACCGCAGTTTTTACTAGAGATGCCATAGAAGCAGCCTCTACACCCTTACCAGATATATCTCCCATAAGCATAAGTATTTTATTATCATCAAGCTCGTGCATGTCAAAATAGTCTCCACCAACTACTGCCCTATCTGTGGCTGATGAATAGAGTGCCTTAGAGATTACTCCCGGCACCTCAGGTAGATCATTTTTCATAGCAAGCTGAAGCGCGTTTGATATACGACTATCCTGAGCTCTATGAAGCTTACCTATCGCCGCATTTCTCAAAGTAAAGGCAAAACGCTCCCAAAACTCAAGCTCAAGAGGCTCAAAGGGCATCTCGCCTTCTTCTCTAAAAATTATTAAATCAACCTCAACGTCTGAGATTGTACCGAGGCTTAAAGTTATACCAGTACCAAACTTGGTGCGGCGTCTAAGCCACTTATAAAGCGGTGAGTTATAGCTAATGACACTTAACTTATTTTCACCCTCAGCTTTTTTAAGCAAACTAAGAGGAAACTCTTGCAAACCCTGTTGCCCTGGGATAGTCGAAAAATCAGCGTGCCTTATACTACGCCTACTGTTATTTCTTACAATCACATACTCAAAATCAATTTGTTCTTGAACAATCGTAAGCGCATTACTAAATATCTCTCGATTAAGTTTTTGACGAGAAAAGAAAAGGTTTCTAATATTAGCAAGCACGAGCTCTAGACTCTCACGCTTTTGACGTTCCTTTTGTGCCAGAGCTGAAACGAATTCCGCAGAGATGTAGTCAGATACCTGCTCGATCAAATTGATTTCGTCAAGGGATACAATGTAGGGCTCTTTCCAGCAAATCATACAAATAGCTACAAGCTCTCCCCCGTAATACATTGGAAACGCAAGCACCGAACTGCAATATTCTGCTAAAACTGTCATGAGTCTAAAACGCTCACGCGTAAACTGGTCTATAACAATTGGAAATGGATTGGTAGCCTCCTCACGAGTTGGCGCTACAAACTGCAGACTCATTAAACGCCTATTTTTATCAATGAGGCCGGGGATTCCCGTCTTGTCTTGAACATAGTATCTGCCAACCAAAAGCCCCTCAAAATCATCTGAAGCACCTTGAAGCTTATATCCTTGACTCTCAACCGTGTAAAACATCACACCGTCGGCGTCCATTACGCGCTTGAGCTCATTTAAAACCTTTTTAGACATCTCATCATAGGTTTCGGAGCCAAGTGCTGCTGATAAAATAGCTAAAACACCCTCGAGCCTTGTTTTAGACTGGCGAAGTCTCTGCACAAGTCTTTCGCGTTCATGTAGATTTTGGCGAGCTAAGTCAGTGTTCTTAGCGATGAGGACATAAAAGGTTTGAGCACCGCTTTTAAATGATTTACAATGCACCTCTACTGGGACTAAAGAACCGTCTACTAACTTTGCGAAAATGGTAACTCCTGATCCATCCACAGGAAAAGGAAAGGTATCTTCTGGTGCGCGCTCCATATTAAAGAGATAGAAATGGTCTCGAATATTTGACTGTGACTGATAGTCTGTATTGTGTCCAGTGAGAGATAAGGCTTGCTTATTATAAAAAACTACGGTGCCATCTACATCAAAAACCATAATGAGGTCATTGCTGATTTCAAGCAATGCTCCGAGCATGCCAGAGAAATCCTTGATTATTTTAGACACCTAAAGCCTCCTGACCAACATGTGTTGATACATACAATACTAAATAATCAAGCTCAGGTCACTAGTTTAAAATTAAGATTATATTTCAATATTGATAATTGACTAATGTTTTCTAATCGGGTAATAATAGTGATAACGAATCCCGTGAGATGTTAAGCTCAGGACGGGTAGCGCTAAGATATTTGGGGCTAGGTGCTAGCTGGCCCCTATTTTCTATCGCGCTTACTAATCCGTTTAATAAATTCATATGCAGCAACTAAATACTTTGCTTTTATTTGTGATTTATAAATTATTGAGAAAGCGTTGAATCTAATGGTGTCGGAGGCGGGACTTGAACCCGCATGTCCTTAAGGACACTAGCCCCTCAAGCTAGCGCGTCTGCCAATTCCGCCACTCCGACGTGAGAAATTTAAAGCGGTATATATATTACCTAATATAGAAAATCTTGCAAGTGCAAATTTAAAAAATTTTTAACAAGAAAGCTCACACGCACAAATTACCCATTTAATGGAACAGCATCTTCAGGACTCTTAACAACCTGAATAAGCACTTGGTGTGGTAAGCAAACTATCATATCCCCTGGGTTGGATATTTTGCCAGTATTCACGCATATTTGATTGTCACAGTCTGCCTTATCAACCCAAACACTGTTGTTCTCAATTTTCACGAGGTTTGTTCCAAACTGATTCTTTACTTCAAATTCACCTGATTTTGAAAGTGGCTGACTATATATAGTTTTATCAACAGACTGAATAACCACAAAGGGCCCTTCAGATGAATTTCCTGAACCTGTATGAGCGTAGACCTGATATCCAATAGCTACAATCAGCGCAATTGCAACTATCGCCGCAATTCCTATGATGTCGTTTTTCTTAGTACCTCTATTGTCTACTTGCTCACTCATACTTAAACCTTTTTATTTATTAAACTTGTATGGATACTTTTCTTCAAAGCTGCTTGTAAAAAAGTATTTGTTATCTTTTGGAACAAAAAATCCTTCGACGTCTTTTGCAGCAGTTACAAATTTATTTGCATTTGATGAGCCCATTATAAACAGTGTGGTTGAGTAGCAATCACACTCAAGAGAGGAGCTTCCTATGACGGTGTCTGCAAGTAAGTCTGTCTGGGCAGGATAGCCAGTTTTAATATCGAGGATATGGTAGTATTTTTTACCATCCTGCTCAAAAAACCTCTCGTACAAACCTGAGGTCACTACAGATACATCAGCACACTCAACAACCATAAGGTAGTCACCCTTTGGATCATTAGGATCAACAATTGCTACCTTATAAGGGCTCCCATCAGGCTTTGAGCCCACGCAGTAAACATTTCCTCCCAAGTTAATAATGCCAGTAGCTCCTGCATCTCTATAAATTTTTGCAAGCTCATTAGCAATCCAGCCCTTCGCACATCCTCCTAAGTCAAGAGCTGCATGAGGATCCAAGAGCTGAATGGTCTCATCGTCAATAATATTTACTTTCTTGTAATCAATGTGCTTAAGACCTTCTTGAATCTCATCATCACTAGGTTTTTTGCCTTTAACAAAATCCCACAGAAGCGATACAGAACCCACTGTAATGTCAAAGATTCCATTGGTTTTTTTGCAGTACTCAAGCGAGTCTTTAATGCAGCGCACCGTATCCGGATGAACCTTTGTGGGCTCTCCTTCTGCGTGATTTATATTCCAGCAGTCACTGCCTTCAGCATGAGATGACAAAATCTTGTCAAAGTGATTTATTTTATCTATGCAGGCATCAATTATTTCTTGGCCACCGTAGGTAAAAAGAGTAATTAAGGTATCAAATGCAAAGGTAGAACCACTTACTTTTTTCTCTCCTGTAGCAATACCAGCTTTAGTATTAGCATCTGTCTCAGGCTTTGAGTCTTGAGTCTTGCGATTGTCACAAGCAGTTAAGCTAAGCGCGCTTAAACCAAATAAGGCAGCACCAAAACCAAAGTCTCGTCTACTAATAACTAGATCTGCTTTACTATTTATCATCACGTTCCACCTTTGACTCTTTTGGTATAGACCTTAAGGCAAGCTCACAAACTTTTCCGGTTAGTATACCTGTTGCAACTCCTGCAATCAAAAGAATAGGCAGATTAGCTATAACTACCAGATAATTAAAGAAGAAAAACACTACTATTAACTGGCCTAAATTATGAAAAACAGCACCAAGTACTGAGCTTAAAAGAATAGATACCTTAGAAGACTTAATGCACAGTGCCATAACAATATAAGATAAAACTCCACCAGCAATTGAGTAGAGATATATAGAAGGATTACCAAATAA
>JASBYZ010000017.1 GCA_029983705.1 Coriobacteriales bacterium | reverse complement strand
TTTGTGCTCTTAATTGACAACCTTGAGCAGTCAGTTATGTCTTGGGGTGTTGTATTTTTAGCAATCTTTACAGTTGTTGCCCTCTTTGCAGTTTGGGCTGAATTTAAAAACATCAAGATGCCCGCATGGCTCAACATCATAGGATGCATCTTTGCATTTTGCGTTGCAGCATACACTGGTGTTTTATTAGGTGTTGTAGAAACTGCTCCTCTTTGGAATACTCCAGTGCTTCCGGTACTCTTTGTGGTATCAGCGCTATCTGCAGGTGCAGCTTCAGTATTTTTAGCTACTGCAATTTTAGGTCGAGAAGAGCTTCCACTTTTGCATAAGCTCAATATGGCACACCTTATCTTACCTGTGCTTGAACTTTGCTTAATTGGATTGTTGCTCTTTGTAACCTTTGGTAAAGGCGAGGCGGGTTACCTTAATGTTATGAGGTTTGTATCAGGTGACTTAGCGCTGCTTTTCTGGGGCGGCCTTATTATCATTGGTCTAATTGCACCAATTTGTCTTGAACTTATTGCTTCATTTAGTGCTAAGGGCCACGCTGAGACCATCGTTCATGAGGATGGCTCGATAAGCGTAAGTGACGGGGCATCAAAGCTAAACATGTTTGTAATTGTTGCTAATGCGTGCGTGTTAATTGGTGGTTTCTTGCTTCGTTACCTTGTGGTAACTGGAGCTTTACCTATGACACTTTTGTATTAGTACATACAAGAATTTAGGTAGTAGTTTTAAGGTCGCAGCTTTCATGTTTTGAGGCTGCGACCTTTTGTATAATGGGGATAGTTTATATTTCTATTTAAAAGGGGTTTTCTTGAAGATCTTATCTATTACTGCTCAAAAACCTGATAGTACTGGTAGCGGCGTATATCTAAGCGCACTTATGGATGCCTTAGATGAGCTTGGCCATGAGCAGATGCTTATTTACGGTAAAGCCCCTGACGATGAGCCCAGAGGCGGCTCAATCCCATCTTTATCAGTAGATTTTGAAACTCAAAAACTTCCCTTTAAGATTTGTGGAATGTCAGATACCATGCCCTATCCTGCTACATGTTATATTGTTATGGATTAGACTATGCGCTTACAATTTTAGGCTTCATATACTGAGGTAATTAAAGGAGCGCTTGAGAGTTTTAAACCTGATGTGGTGATTTGTCATCATCTGTATGAGGTAACAGCAATTGCTGCCCATCTTGTAGATATGATGCCAAAGGATGAGCGGCCACACATTGTTGGAATCACTCACGGGACCTGTTTGCTTCAGTATCAAAAACATAATCTAGATAATGAGTATATTATAGAAGGCATTAACTTACTCGACCAGGTCTTTGCGCTTACGCGTCCTCAAATCTCTCAAATTGCTGAGCTTTTTGGCATGAAAGAAGAAAAGATCAAGCTTATAGGTACCGGCTATAATCACAAGCTCTTTAACTCGAGCGAGATAAGCGCAAGTAAAAACGAGCTTTACCACGAGATTTTGTATGTTGGTAAGATTTCTGCACAAAAAGGTGTGGCTGAACTTATTAAATCTCTTGATTACGTGCAGATAAACCCACATGATGTAAAGCTCACCTTAGTGGGCGGCAGCTCATCTCCAGATGAGTATGAGCGCTGTGTAAAGCTTGCAGAAAACTCTGAGTATATAATTGAGTTTACTGGAGCACTCAGCCAAGAGAAGTTGCCGGAGCTCTACCGTCGCTCTGAGCTTTTTGTCCTTCCATCATTTTTTGAGGGACTACCCTTGGTAATTATTGAGGCACTTGCCTGCGGCACAAAGGTAGTATGCACAGATTTACCTGGAGTTAAAGAATGGATTGATGAGGTATTACCAGGAGCTTCAATTATTTTTGTAGAGCTTCCGGCCATGTTAAATGAAAACACTCCAGATCCATCAGGACTTGAGGCCTTTGAAAAGCGCCTGGCACAAGCCATAGACAGCGCTTTAAGCACGCCGGTTGCATCTGTTGATACCAAACATCTTTCATGGAAGGGACTTGCCCAAAAAATCATTAAGCTTGTAGGAAACAGAGGCTTATAATGGACATTTCAGAAAAGCTTATTTATCTAGATAATGCAGCAACTAGTCAAATTCCTGATGAAGTATTAAGAGA
Source organism: Coriobacteriales bacterium (assembly GCA_029983705.1). Taxonomy (GTDB): domain Bacteria; phylum Actinomycetota; class Coriobacteriia; order Coriobacteriales; family JAEZZM01; genus JASBYZ01. Next base: position 19,089 of record JASBYZ010000017.1, on the reverse strand, counting down.
TATATTGTCTCAACTTCAATATAATTTTGGAAACCCAAATGCTAAATATAAAGTAGGTTCATTTGCTAACGATTTTTTGGAAACTTCACGTCATGTGGTTGCTTCTCGTATCGGGGCTTTGTCTAATGAAATTTATTTTACAAGTGGAGCTACAGAATCTAATAATTGGGCATTTTATAGCGTATTAAATCAACAGGAGAATGTGCCAAGTGTAATTACTTCTGCTATAGAACACGAATCCGTATTAGAGCCTCTCAAACACTTGGAGCGTGAAGGAAAGATTAAGCTTAAAATAATAGATGTCGATGGGAAAGGACGTTTGCTCGTTCATGACTATCTTAAAGCTTTTGATTCTAGTACCGTTCTTGTATCAATTATGTATGCAAACAATGAAATAGGTACCATACAAGATATAGAATTGCTTTCTCAAATTGCTCATTCACATGGTGCGCTTTTTCACTGTGATGCAGTTCAAGCAGTTGGCCATGAATATTTTGATTTGCATATTCTTAATAATATCGATTACCTTTCTGCCTCAGCTCATAAGTTTCATGGTCCCAAAGGCATTGGTTTTCTTTATGTCAAAGAAGGATGCCCATTAAACCCACTGCTTTATGGTGGTGGGCAAGAAATGAAAATGAGGTCTGGCACCCAAAATGTTCCCTATATTGTTGCAATGGCAGAAGCATTAGAATGGAGTTTATACAAGAAAGAACACTATGAAGAGCTCTTTGAAGCGTGGCAGAACTATTTGATAGACACACTCTGCTCTGAAATCTCAGGGTGTATGCTTACCGGCAGTAGTTCGCATCGCCTTAATCACCTCTGCTCCTTTGTTATTGATGGGGTTGATACTGAGACGCTTTTGATGCTTCTTGACCAAGATGGAATTTGTGTATCTGCAGGGTCCGCCTGTTCTTCAGGCAGCCTTGAGATATCACACGTGCTTAAAGCTATAGGCCTTGATGACTCAGTATCCCGAGGGGCGCTTCGTATCTCTTACTCATACTTAAATACCTTTGAAGAGATCAAATATGCTGCTCAGAAAATAATTGATGCAGTTAAGAGATGTAGAAGCTTTACAGGCGACTTTTAGTTACCATCCACATAATTTTACAAAACCTACGAGCACATTTATGTCTGAGCTTGATACTATTATCAAACTATAGTCAGGCTAAAGTTAGTAGGAGAGGATATTATGTCCGATATTCAAGCAGTTAAATACATCTGGAAAAATGGTGAGTTAGTTAACTGGGAGGATGCAACAACCCACGTACTTACACACTCACTTCACTACGGAGATGCAATTTTTGAGGGCTTAAGAGCTTATAAAACTGCAGATGGTAAAACTGCAATCTTTAGACTTAAAGAGCACTTTGAGCGCTTTAAGAAGTCAGCGCACATGCTTGAGATTGACCTTCCTTATACAGTTGAAGAGCTTTGTGAAGCTACTAAAGAGCTTATCGATAAAAACGGTCTTAAATCAGCCTATATTCGCCCAATTCTCTACCGTGGCTATGGTGTAATGGGAATTGATGCGAGAACTTGTAAATCTGATGTGGTTATTGCAGCCTGGTCATGGGATGCCTACCTTGGTGATGGTGCTCTTGAAAAAGGTATTGATACCATGGTTTCTTCCTTTAGACAGCGTGCGGTAAACGCAATGCCTCCTGCTATTAAATCTTCAGGTAATTATCTAAACTCTGGCCTTGCAAAAATGGAAGCCGTAAGAAATGGCTATGGCGAGGCTATCATGTTAAACGAGGATGGTAAGGTAACTGAGGGCACCGGTGAAAACATCTTTATCGTTAGAGACGGTGCACTTATTACCCCTCCAACATCTGATGGACTGCTTGAAGGTATTACCAGAGACTCAATTATTACTATTGCCCGTGAGATGGGTATTGAGGTGCGCATTGAGTCCCTCTTAAGAACAGATCTCTACATTGCAGAAGAAGCATTTTTCTCTGGCTCTGCAGCCGAGCTTACCCCTATTGCATCTGTAGATGGAAGAGCTCTTCCAAAAGAAAAACCACTTACTAAGCGCCTTCAAAAAGAATTTTTCAAGCTCGTGCAAGGTGAGCTTGAATCACATAAAGATTGGTTAAGCTACCTCAACTAGTTGTGTAGTTAATTATGTGCCTATACACGATATAGGCACATTTTCTTAACCAAACTGAAGCCTCGACCCAGTAATATTGTTAATACCCGAGTGAGAAAGGAGGCTTTTAATTAGTGAATTCTAACAACAGCGAACACGTCCAAAACTTATATAAGGCTTTTGTTCACCTTGATAACATTGAAGCTGTAGACGCGTTCTTACAAGACATATGCACTCCACGAGAAATTCAAGACATGGCTCAGCGCCTGCAAGTTGCTAAGCTTCTTGCTAATGAAACTTCGTATACAACTATTCAGGAGCAAACGGGAGCTTCGGCAACAACTATTGCCCGTGTTTCTCGTGCGCTACAATATGGACCTAAGGGATATAAACCAGTACTGGATTTTTTAAGCGAAGAAGAATAGTTAACGATACACATGAGTTTTGTACACCTGCATAATCATTCCGAATTTTCACTACTTGATGGAGCTGCTCGTTTAGGAGATATGGTCAATAAGGCATACGAGTTAGGTATGCCTGCTATTGCTCTTACAGATCATGGATACATGTATGGAGCTGCAAATTTTTACAGAGCTGCAGCAAAAGCAGGAATTCCAAAAGAGGGTAAAAAAGACGGTGTCTCATACGGAATAAAGCCAATTATTGGCTGCGAAGTGTACTTTACTCCCGATAACTCACTTTCTCGTGAGCATAAACCTATTTTGTATCACATGATTTTGCTTGCAAAAAATAATGAGGGATACAAAAACTTAATGAACATCGTCTCTGATGCAGCGGTGAGAGGCTTTTACTACAAGCCTCGCGTAACCTTTGAGATGCTTGAAAAGCATCGTGAGGGCTTAATTGCAACCAGTGCCTGTGCATCAGGGATTTTATCCAGGCATATCCAATACAACCAGATTGAAGACGCTAAGGTCTGGGCAAAACGCTTTGCCACTCTGTTTAAAGACGACTACTATGTTGAGCTGCAAGATCACGGTATCACTCTTGATACAGGGCTTACGCAAAAGCAGCTCAATGTTGAGCTTAATTCACTCGCAAAAGAGCTCTCGCTTCCAACTATTGCAACAAATGATATCCACTACTTAAATAAAGAGGATGCAAAGGTCCAAGACCTTATGCTCTGCATTGGAACAGGCTCTACTATTGATGATAATACGCGCATGCGCATGCAGGCAGATGAGTTTTATCTCAAAAGTGAAGAGCAAATGCGCGAGATTTTCAAAGACTACCCTGAGGCAATAAAAAACACTAACGTCATTGCAGATCAGTGTAATGTAAATATTGAATTTGGAAAAATTATCCTTCCAATCTTTCCACTTCCAGAAGGGCATACCAACGAGACGCTTCTTAAAGAAAACTCTATTAAGGGCCTTAAAGAGCGCTACGGTGACCTGCTTCCTGAAGAAGTGGTTGAAAGGTTTGAGCACGAGTATAAGATTATTTGCGAAAAAGGTTTTGCTGCTTACTTTTTAATTGTGCAAGACTTTGCGCGCTGGGCAAAAGAAAATGGTATTGGCGTGGGTCCGGGAAGAGGTTCTGCAGCTGGTTCTATTATTTCTTACGCCCTTGATATCACCACCTTTGACCCGCTTGAAAACGGCCTCATCTTTGAGCGTTTCTTATCTCCTGAACGTACAGAGATGCCTGATATTGATATGGACTTTGACGATGAGCGTCGTCTTGATGTAATTGAGTACGTGCGCCAAATGTATGGTAAAGAAAAGGTTGCACACGTTATCACCTACTCAACCATCAAGGCAAAGCAAGCAATTAACGATGCATGCCGTGTGCTTGATCATCCAATTTATTTAGGTCAAAAACTCTCTAAGATGATTTCATCTGCACCAGGCGTTACCTTAAACGAGGTGCTTGAAAAGGGTAAGAGGCATCCAGAATTTTATAATCCAGAGTTTAAAGAGGCCTACGATACTGATCCAAACTCTAAAGAGATTATTGATGCAGCGCTCTCTATTGAGGGCCTTACCCGCGGTGAAGGAGTTCATGCATCAGCAGTAATTATTTGTAGAGACCCAATTTATGACCACGTGCCAACAAAAATTGACACCAAAGGTGGCGTAGAGATTACCCAGTACGATGGCTCTACCGTGGCTGACTTAGGCCTTTTAAAGATGGACTTCTTGGGGCTTAGAACCCTAACCGTAATATCTAAGGCTAAAAAGAACATTAAGCTCACCAACAATATTGAAGTTGATGAGAAAAAGATGTTTGTTAAAACTCGCGAACAAGACCCATCGGTATTTGACCTCTTTTTAACTGGTAGGACAGCTGGTGTTTTCCAGGTAGAGTCTCAAGGTATGACATCTTTATTAAAGAAGATGAAGCCAACTGAATACAAGCACATCGTTGCAGTTCTTGCCCTCTTTAGACCGGGACCACTTAATGCAGGTATGGTTGATGACTATGTTGACCGCATGAGTGGCAGGAAAGAAGTTAAGTACTACGACGAACGACTGCGCCCTATTCTTGAAGATACCTACGGTACCATCGTGTACCAAGAGCAAGTGATGAGAATTTCTGTAGTGATGTCGGGCTTTACCTTGGGTGAGTCTGACCGCTTAAGAAAGGCCGTGGCTAAAAAGAAGATCGCGCTCATGCGTGAAGTGGTTCAGGTGTGGGCAGATGGTGCAGAAGAAACTATGGAAGAGCACTGGCTAAACGGTGCGGTTCGCAACGGTTTTTCTCGCCAGATTGCTCAAAAGATTTGGGACGACGTATTAGCTTTTGCTGAGTACGCTTTTAACAAGTCGCACTCTGCAGCCTATGGTATTCTTACCATGGAAACTGCCTACTTAAAGGCGCACTATCCTGCTGAATATATGGCAGCGGTGCTTTCCAGTTACATGGGTAAGACCGATAAGATTGTTCACTATATTTCAGCGTGTCGATCTGAAGGTATTGATATCTTGCCTCCAGACATCAACATTTCACGTTCAGACTTTACCCCTGACGGTGACAAGATTAGATTTGGTCTTTCAGGACTCAGGGGTGTGGGCCAAAACGTTGTTGACAGCATTGTTGAAGAGCGCGATAAAAACGGTCCCTTTGATAACTTGCATGACTTTGTAGAGCGTGTAGATACCAAAATTGTCTCAAGACGTGTAGTTGAGGCCTTAATTAAATCAGGTGCCTTTGATTCAAGTGGATACACCAGAAGACAGCTCTATGAGTTTATTAAAAAGGATAATCCAAATAATATTTTAGATGCCGCTCAAAAGCGTCAAAAGGATAAAAGTGCAGGTCAGGTAAGCATGTTTGACATGTTCAAGGATGACCCAGATGCAGGCTTTGCACTTGAAATTCCTGAACCTGACGGTATTGAGTGGGATAGGCCAATCAAGCTTGCAGAAGAGCGTAGAATTTTAGGAATCTATGTTTCAGATCACCCCTTAAGACCATATGAGTATGTACTTGCTCATGCGCGTGATCACTGTCTTTCAGATATTAGCCTTGAAGATCCTGCAAGTGGTCAGATGCTTGTAAAGGATGGTTCAACCGTCTGGTATGCTGGAATGGTATCTTCTGTTGCAAGAAAGGCAACACAGGCAGGTAAGACCATGGCTATCATGCGCCTTGAAGACATGGAAGGCGAGATAGACTGTGTGGTATTTCCTAATGTGTATGAGAAAACCAAGCAAATTATTGAGCCTGAGCACGCAATTGACCAAGATGAGCAAGAAGTCTTTGTGCGCATCAAAGCAAAGCTTGAGCGCTCTGACAGAGGAGACCAGCTCATTTGTTATGAGATTGAGCCGCTTGACTTAACAAAAGAAAATAACACCCCACACGTACTTGAGATACAAATCACTCAAGAGCACTTAAAGCCAGAGCTGATGTGCGGCTTAAATGACATATTTAAGTCTCATCCTGGTTATGATGAGATTGAGCTTGTGCTTCATGGTGCTGATCAAAGACGAGTAAGAATTGAGATTCCTCTTAAAGTATCTGCAAAAGATTATGTGCTCAGAGCAGAGTGTGCAAATATTTTAGGTTCGCAGGCCTATGTGAAGTGTCATTAATCTTGGTTGATTTGTTTTGCTAAAGGGGAATAAATAATAATTATAAACAGAGTAAGGAGTGAATTTATTCATGAAACTATATCCTGCGATTGATATTTTAGGTGGAGAGGTAGTTACCCTAAGAATGGGTGACTTTGAAGATACCACCGTGTATTCTGATGAGCCTGCTACTATGGCAACAGAGTTTTTAGCACACGGAGTAAGAAATCTACATGTAGTTGACCTCAACAAGGCAAAACATGATGGTTCTAACTACGATAAAATCTCAGAAATTGCTGATATCCGCGGACTTGATATTCAAGTTGGTGGAGGTGTGAGCTCAATGGAGGACATCGAAAAACTTATTGAGCTTGGTGCAAACAGAATAGTAATCGGTACTGCCATCATAACTGATCCTGACTTTGTAAAAGAAGCTTGCGCCAAATATGATGACAGGCTCGTAGCTGCTATTGATATGCGTGACGGTAAGGCTATGGTTAAGGCCATGAAAGAAAAGAGTGACGTTGACGCATACGACATGCTTGAGAGAGCCAAAAAGATGGGCTTTAAGCATGCAATCTTTACTGACGCAAACCACAATGACACCACTGAGGGTGTAGAAAATGAAACCTTTGTTAAGGCTGCTGAAGTATTTGGTGGTCCAATTATCGCAGCTGGTGGTTTTAAAAACTTTGAAGCATTAGAAGAGCTTCATGAGCTGGGCGATGAGGTCTTAGAGGGCGTTATCATCAGCCGTGTTTTATACGATAAGCACTATATGGTTCAAGAAGCATTACTTGCTGTTGAGGGCGAAAGAGAATAGTAGTTTGCCTGAACTTAATCAGCCTTATGCTGACATAATTCTTTTATATAGTGAAGAAAATAGAGCTGCGCGCAAAGATTTTTTAAAGAATATGGGTGCAGCTCGTCTATTTAGCAAAGCAAAAGAGTTTGCAGAAATCTCTAACCCTCAAAAACTTAAAGCTCGATTTTTGGGTTCTAGAGAGTTTCTAGTTATTCCCAGCTATCGTCTCACTCGCTATTGGTGGAGAAGTGCCCAAGAGTGCGAAAACATACGTAAAAAGTTTTCAAACTTACTTATAATTGATAATTTTTCTACCATAGACACTATTATGTTTTCTGCGGCCTATGGTGCAAGTATGGTGGTATTTCCTGCCTATGGTGTGCAGGGTATGACACCAGATAAGTTTTTTTATCATGCAAAGCGCTTTGGCGTTTTAGGGGTGCCGTATGTGCATGACCTGCAAGATATCTCATACATTAAATCTTTTATTCCTGAAGGTAACGTGCTTGCGCTCTCAAAAGAGAGTGAGCTAAGCTCTCAAGATATTATTGAGCTCAACTACCTTCCCTTTGCACTTGAAGAAGTTAAAACGCTTGATGAGCTTTTTGCCCTTAGAGATGAAGGCTATTTCGGGGCATGCTATGAGGTGAGAAATGCAGAGTTGCCTTATAAGCAATTAGCTAGGATTTATCGTAAGAGTGAAGTAGTAAAAAGTGCTTGCGATGTAAAGTCACTCGAAGACTTAGCTGCTCTTAAGAGACTTGGCATATCGCGCGCTGTGATTGATGTGAATATCTTGCAGGAGCTCTCAAAAAAAGAGGACTTATCCTCAGTGCTCATAAGCGCTGAGCTTTCAAATATTGAGCAAAAAGATATTTTAGTAGACCTGGCCCAGCAAAAGGTTTTTGATTCTATACAGTTTGATGCCTGCGCTATTGCAGATAAAGACCTTAGTACTCTACTGGATTTTGAGCTTTCGCTTATTGCAAATTTTGAAAACTTTGATGACAGCCTTAGTAAACTGCATGAACAAATTAAGAATCTTCAGGTAAAACTAGGGGAGCGGTTTATAAGTGTGGTACTCGACGGTGCATATGTAGCAAAGCATCATGGTGAATTTGATCAGGCTTTAGACCCTCGATTCTTTTTAGAAGATCGTGCTCTTATTATAAAAGATACTGTAGACGGCACTGTGGCTGCACTACAGGCAGAAGGTGTACTGATTTCTGTAAAGGAGTAAGACATGAAATTGGCTCTCGCTCAACTACATACCATCAACTATGATTTTGAAGGAAACTTTAACAAGATTCTTGGCATAAGCAGGCGCGCTCAAGAGATGGGCGCTGACCTCTTAGTTCTCTCACCATCAACATCATATGAGGTAAGCTTTGCCTACTTAAATGAAGAACAATTTTACGATGAATATAATCAAGCCTTTAAAGACTTTCAGAAAAACTTAAGCCTACCCGTCGTGATGACTGTGTATGTAGATGAGTTGAGTACAAGATTTGCCCTTGTCTCATCAAATAATATAGAGCTCATACCAGCTGAAACTTCAACGTTTGACTTTATGGGCAAGACTATTTTTTATAGTGAAACGTGCCCAGATCATTTGCGTGACGATTTTGATGATGATATGCGTGAAACCTATGAGCTTATAACTGAACTTGATATTGAAAATCTTGAGTACCCTGACATTGTAATTTACTCTGACAATCAAAGCTTTAGGTATGATGTCTCAGATGATAGCCAAGAGCCACTTAATACCGTTGATTTAGAAATTGTGATTAATACCCTCACACTTGAAGATGAGTGGATTCAGTATGGTGACGTTCGTGTATATAAAAAGGATCTGGGACTTATTGTCCAGGGTGATCTATTTAGCGAAGGTATCATATTTCTCGATACAGAAAAGTCTTATGAGCGCACTAATCCAAAAGAAACGACAGGCTTTAATAATCTCTTTAAAGCGCTAAGTTTTAGCATTAAATCCTTTATTTTTGACCAGGGATTTAAGCAGGTGCTTGTAGGTTTAAGTGGAGGTATGGATTCTTCATTAGTAGCTACACTCGCGGTCCATGCTCTGGGTGCAGATAATGTCCTTGGGCTTATTATGCCAAGCAAGTATACCTCACAAGAATCTTTAGAAGACGCACAGCAGCTGGCCGATAATTTAGGGATAAAAACTAAAAGCTATAAGATAGATGAAGCTCATAATTTACTTTCAAGTATGGGAGAGCTTGAGGCAGGGTCTATTGCAGACCAAAACGTTCAAGCACGAGTTCGTGGTCTTCTCTTAATGCTTGAATCTAATAAAACTGGTGCAATTGTTTTAAACACCTCAAATAAGTCTGAGGCTGCTATGGGTTATTCAACCTTATATGGAGACACTGTAGGATCATTTTCACCACTTGCAGATGTGTATAAAACAGATGTATACAAGCTTGCAAAAGAGGCAGAAAATTTCTTTGATACAAATCCAATACCTGAGTGCGTGTTCACTAAGCCTGCCTCAGCGGAGCTTGCAGATAGCCAAAGTGATGAAGAAAGCTTAGGGGAGAGCTACGACATTATCGACCAAGTGCTTAGACTTCATCTGAAACAAGAGATTACAGTAAAAGAAATTGCAAAAGAGCTTAATGTTGATTACGAGCGCGTTGCCAAGATACTTAACAGGCTTGTGGGCATGGAATTTAAGCGCAAACAGGAGCCAAAAGGACCAAATGTTTCAGAGGCACCTTTAAGCTACCTCTATGTTCCACAAATACACAAGTTTAGGTATTAATTTTACAGTTTTTAAAAGTATGCGCATTTGTTAAACATTTATGCGTACAATAGAGCCAATGATATAAGAAATATGTATGGAGGGTGTATGCCTAAAATTAGTCGCGAAGATGTTCGCGTGCCACTTGATGTAATGCCGGAATTTAAAGATACCTATATTGATAACTTTTTAGCCGCTACTCAAAACACTGGACATTTAATGCTTTTTGCATGTGACCAAAAGATTGAACATTTAAATGCAGACTTTTATGGCGAAGGCATTGCAGAAGATGACCTCGACCCAGAGCATCTCTTTAAGATTGGAGGCCAGGGAACTATTGGTGTGCTAGCTGGTCAGCGTGGTCTTATTGCTATGTATGCTGAAGATTATCCAAATATTAACTATTTGGTAAAAATGAACTCAAAAACAAACCTCGTTAAAACCTCTCAACAAGATCCTTATTCAGCACAGCTTTCAAGCCTTGGTGCTGTATTAGATATGAGAGATGCGGGCGTAAATGTTGTTGGAATTGGTTACACCATTTACCTTGGCTCTGAAGAAGAGTCTTCAATGCTTGCAGAGGCAGGAGAATTAATTGCTGATGCTCATGCAAACGGTCTGATTACGGTTCTCTGGATTTATCCACGCGGTAAAGCAGTTGAGAACGAGAAGGACGCGGATTTAATTGCAGGAGCAGCAGGAGTTGCTCTTTGTTTAGGCTCTGACTTTGTTAAGGTTAACCCACCTAAGGATAAGGATGGCAAGAGCTCTTCTGAGCTTTTGGCTGTAGCTTCAAAGGCATCCGGTAGATGCGGTCTTGTGTGTGCTGGAGGCTCAACTGTTGATGCTGAAACCTTCCTAACCCAGCTGTATGAGCAAATTCATACGGGTGGTGCTGTTGGAAATGCTACGGGAAGAAACATTCATCAAAGACCACTTGATGAGGCAGTTCGCTTAACTCAAGCAATTTCAGCTATTACCTTTGCTGATTATGATCCTCAAGAAGCACTTGAGATTTTTGAAGGAAAAGAAAACTTTACTCTTTAAGTTTTTCTAGCACATAGACAAAAGTAAAAAGCCTGGCTCATGAGTGTCCTCAGAGTCAGGCTCTGTCTTTTACCTTAAGCTTTTGTGAGCTCTAAAACTATTTCTTTCTAATAGCCTTAAATGCTTCAGTTTGCTCTTTGATTGATCTTTCTGCAGCAAGTCTTTCAATAGATGAGGCGCCAAAGAAGCCATCAATACCTTCTACATTATGGATAATAAACTCAGCATCCTTTGGCTCTGCAATTGGACCACCGTGGCAAATTACAAATGCATCCTTGTTGATAGCTTTAACAGTCTTAACAATGCCCTCAATTACCTCAGCGCACTCTTCAAGAGTTCTTGCAGTATGAGCTCCAATGGTGCCCTTAGTGGTAAGTCCCATGTGAGCAACAACAACATCAGCACCAGCCTTAGTCATATCTGCTGCAGACTCATTGTCAAATACGTATGGGCAGGTAAGCATATCAAGCTCATGAGCAATTCTAATAGCATCAACTTCAAGACCATAGCCCATGCCAGTCTCTTCAAGGTTTGCTCTGAAGTTACCGTCAATTAAGCCTACAGTAGGGAAGTTTTGAACACCTGCAAAACCTTGGGCCTTAAGTTGTGGCAAGAAGGTCTCCATCATTCTAAATGGATCTGTTCCACAAATACCTGCAAGTACTGGAGTCTTCTTTACAACTGGAAGAACCTCAAAGCCCATATCAACAACAATTTGGTTAGCATCTCCGTATGAGAGAAGGCCTGCTAAAGAGCCACGTCCAGCCATTCTAAATCTACCTGAGTTATAAATGATAAGCATGTCTGCTCCACCAGCTTCGGATGATTTAGCAGTAATGCCGGTGCCTGCACCTACGCCCAAAAGAATATGGCCTTGGTCTACTTTTTCTCTAAAGTTCTTTAAGATCTCTGCGCGTGTTGCCTTATACATATCTATCCTTTCAAGTAATGCTTGTAGTTGCTATTTATGTGATTCAATGAGGTCGATAAGGGTTTGAGAACAAGCTTCTGCAAATTCTTTATCGTTGATGTGCATGTCATATTCTTTGATATCTACCTTCTTTGGGTTGATATCTTCTCTGAGAGCAGCAAAGAGTGCCTCGTCTTCTTCTGGTCCATAAAATGCTTGACCCTCAAGGTCAATCATTGAAACACCCTTAAGTGGGAGAGCGAGTACGCATGGACCGGTTGAAGTATTAAGTTTCTCAGCGATCTTCTCGCCAAGCTTTGTGTTTTCTTCTTTGGTAGTGCGCATGAGGGTTACGCTTGGATTGTGTCTGTAAAGATTTCTGTCTTTGTGCTCTTTTGGAACCGTGTCGTATGGTCCAAAGTTAATCATATCAAGCGCTCCAACTGATACAACTGCCGGAACTCCGTTGAGGGCTGCAGCGCTTAATCTGTCAGGACCGGCGTTTAGTACTCCATCAAAGAGCTCGTCACACCATTCGGTGGTAGTAAGGTCAAGCACTCCGGCAACAATGCCCTGCTTTACAAGGTTTTCCATACACTTGCCGCCGGCGCCTGTTGCGTGAAATACCAAAACCTCATATCCCTTATCCTGCAAGTATTTTTCTGCATATTGAATGCAAGGGGTGGTTACACCAAACATAGTGGCTGCAATAAGTGGCTTAGACTCGCTCAGAGGTTCGATTTCGTTTTGGAGCATACCGGCCATAGCAGCAACTGCATTGTTAAAGATGATTGAAGAAAAAGAATTGATGCCTTCTACGTCAACAATTGAGGGCATCATCATGATATCTGAAGCTCCTACATATGCTGAGACATCTCCAGAAGCCATGGTGGAGACCATAATTTTTGGAACTCCTAAAGGCAACTCACGCATGCCAGCAGTTGCAATGGCACTGCCACCAGACCCTCCCATAGAAATAACTCCATCAAAGCGGCCTTCTCTGTAGAGGCGAGGGAGAAGTGCTCTCACTCCGTTGGTCATAGCCTCTGTTGCAATAGCTCTGTCGTGGCGCTCAGCAATTACAGAAAGATTAATATCAACCTCTTGAGTGACCTCTGAGTTTGTAATATTAGGAACAAACTCTGGATCAAATATTCCGCAGTGGATAGTGAGGGTTTGCAAGCCAAGCTTCTCAAGTTGGTTTTTAACGTAGAGAAACTCGTCTCCTTTTGTATCAAAAGTGCCCACAATTGCAACTGTCTTCATAAGATGCCTTTCTTATTCGATTAGCGTAATCAAAAAAAGTCTTAGGCTTTTAATTATAAGAAATGAAAAAGAGACTGCAATCACATTGTGACTACAGTCTCTAAAAATTCAACTGGTGCCCGAGGTGAGATTTGAACTCACACGAGGAGGTCCCCGGTGGATTTTGAATCCACTGCGTCTGCCGTTCCGCCACTCGGGCTTATATAAGCGCTTGAATACTTTAGCGTATTTGGGCGCCTTTTGGCAAGAGGACTATTGTGCGCTTTCCCAAGAGCTTATATGAAGCGGATCTGAGTCATTAAACACATAGTATGCAAGGTCTTTGCCATAGGGCATACTCAGGTGCTTATCAGAAACAAGCTTGTTAAGAATACTTATAAGCCTTATATCTTCTTTTGATACTCTAAATGCACAAGCAAGCTCAACACTAAAGGCGCTTTTAAACTTATCAAAGTAGCTCAGTACATGCTCTTCATTGAGCTCAGGAATCTGTGCTTGATACTTACCCTCACTGAGCTTATCTATAGCGCCTAAAAAGTTTTCAAGACCTTGATAGCCTCTTAGTATAGTTTCTTTATTGCCAATACGAATCAAAAAGGCTGGAAAGCCGTTAACCTGATAGTAGGCACACGCGTCCTTATCGTCCAAGAATGCTCTATAGGCATCTTTATCTTTAAAGTCTTCTATAAACATTCCAAGGTCTAGCCCTGCTTCTTCTGCAAGCTTTGCAAGTACTGCTGTGGTGTTAGTGGCTTTACCCTCCATATAGATTGCTTCTCGCATAAGCCTTAAAAACCTCTTTGCTTTTATGCGTGACTGAAACTGGGCAGCCTTATAGGCAATATTGTTAGGATAAGATGAGAGCCTCTGCTCATCAAAATAGTCCATGGTGTCTACTAAGATTGGCATCTGGTGGCGCTCGGATGCTTCTTGCCAGTGTGAGGCGATTGCCTCATTTGCAAGTTTTGGATTTTCTTTGATGCCGCTTGTTGGGGCAAAAAAGTCACGAATATCTTTTACCAGCCGGCCCGTTATAAAATCTACATTTAAGGTATCGGGATACAAAAACTCCAAAGCACGTAGCTGCGGCTCAGAGCCCCAGCACCAGGTGCAAATGGAATCAGTAAATTCAAAGACTTGAATTTCACTATCCAAATCCTCATAATAGCTTGCGCTCTGTGCAGTTCTGTTAAGGTAGTTTTCCATTATTTTTAGCTCCTTAATGCATAAAGCTTTGTTATAGTGAAATTAGGTCATTACTACAAGGGGATTTGACTTGTCAAAAGAATCAAAATCACAGGTTTTTAAAAATATTTTTAAAAACCTCTTTACCGTTAAAAGGTCAAATGAAACATGGCTTTCAACCTTAAGACGTGTAGTAGGTATTATTATCCCAATGTTTGTGGTTTTTTATTTCTTTGGGCCAAGTGCAGGCGTTATTGCAATTATTGGTTCTCTTACCCCTGCAGGCCTCTCAAACAGTTTGCCTCTTAAGATTAGACTAAAAGTTTTAATAGTTATTACCCTTATAATTCCTGCTTGTATGGGACTTGGAGCTATGTCCACCATTATTCCAGGTTCTTTGGTAATTATCATTTTCTTGGTGGCCTTTTTATCAACGTTTATGTATCACGCCATTTTTACGGGCCCTCCAGGACCAATTAACTTTATATTTGCAACTGCCTTAGGTGCTTTTTTGGTGGGAACTAGAAATGTAGACCCTTACATGGTGGTAGGTATCACGATTTTATCGGCATTTTTGTCTTCTGCAATCTCTCTTATAGACGTTTTGATAGACCCAATGCGTCCAAGTAGACAGGCCGTTGAAAGTGCCGATGAGTACGTAGACCAATACATGCATAAGGTTAAAAAGCTTGACGAGCAATCCAGCTTTAATAGAGAAGATTTAGCGCGTACAAAAAGTGATGCAACGCGCTACATTAATCGCGCCTGGTCTTTTTTAAAGGCCGATAAGGACTTTAGTTTTGCAAAGGGACCAGAGTATTGCACTATTTTAAATAAGCTAGAAAAGATTCACCTAGATTATGCTCGTGCACTTGATACTAATCAGGCGCTCTCAAATGAGTTTTCTTTTGAGGACGTAAAGCCTGGTGACTTTGGTACTCCAAGTGCAGCCTATAAGCTTAAAACGGCTATATCTGCAAACTCACGTCCATTTTTTGCGGGGCTAAGAATTGCTATTGCTTGTTCAATCTCTACCATTGCGGTTATTGTTTTAGAGATTGGACATCCATACTGGGCACTTTTAACCTCAGGCCTTATTTTGCATATGTTTCCTGATCGCCTTGATTCAGTTGAAAAGACCGCATCAAGAGTGCTTGGAGACTTTTTAGGTTTAGGACTCTTTTGGCTTGTTATCCCAATCATTGCACACAGCCCGGAAGCTGCATTTTTACTCATGATAGTGTTCTTGTTGTTCAATGAGCGCTTAAGCAGAAAGAACACCCCGCTTGCTATAGCCTCAATTGTTCCTTTGGTGTTAATAGTTGCATCTTTAGGCCATGTAACGGTTGATAAAGTTGACCAACTCATGTTTGACCGAGGAATAGAGACGATTATTGGTTCTACTGTTGCAGTTCTTACTATCATCTTTGTAGCTAAAACAGCTGAACACCAAATGATTAAACATAAGATTGAGCTTTTGTTTGATAACTTAGGAGACTTACTTGCTCATATGGCGGTAGGAAAGATTCATTCTGAGCGCGCTCAAATGATCCGCAACAGAGTTTCATATGAGCTGATGGATGCCTCAGATATCTTTGATACTGCTATGAAAGAGGAGAGCGTAGAAAACGCTTGGAAATCAAGTGCGCGTGCCTTATCTGAACTTGGCTATTCAAGCTACTGGCTCTCTTTTTCTGATACAGAGGCTCTCAGAAAGAGCGCAAGTAAGGCACACGATGGGCTTGTGGTGCTTTTGGATAACTATCCACTACTTGCTAAAGAAGCTTATCCCGTTGATGCCGAGAAGCTTGATAAGGTAAGAAAATCGCTTTTGGGAGAGGATACTTAAGTCGATAAATGTGTGCATCCCTTGCAGGAATTGCCGTATTTTATCTTTGTGTTTGCAAATGTGTCCAAATTTGATAAAGTAAATGAACTGTATTACAAAACGTATTTGTTTTGTAGAAGAGGAGCTTAATAGCAAGCTCCCACCTTGTGGCTTTTAACTAATGCTGCCTGGTTTACATTAAAAAATATATACAAGCTCACTTGTGAGCCTTATTTTTGATGTCTTCCAGGTTACGTGTTTATAGCTGGAAGATTTTTTTATGGCACAAATAGGCGTGCCAAACCTTGGAGGTGTAGACCTATATCTAAAGCAGACGATACTCGTGTTAATGACGAGATAACTGCAAAAGCTGTTCGTTTAATTGGCTATGACGGAGGTCAATTAGGTATTTTTGACGTTCGCGATGCCTTAAGAATCGCTGAGGACCAGGGCTTTGATTTGGTAGAGATTGCTCCACAAGCAGATCCACCAGTTTGTCGTGTTATGGACTTTAAAAAGTTTAAATACGATCAAGAGATTAAAGCTAAGCAAGCTAAGAAAAAGCAGCACAAAGTTGAAGTTAAAGAGATGAAGTTTAGACCAAAGATTGATGTTGGTGACTATAACACCAAGAAAAATCATATTCTTCGTTTCTTAAATTCAGGAGCTAAGGTTAAGGTGACCATCATGTTCAGAGGACGTGAAATGGCTCATCCAGAACAAGGCATTCAGGTGCTTGAAAAGCTTGCTGAAGACTTAAAAGATGTGGCTCAAATTGATAGTCAGCCAAAGCTTGAAGGCAGAAACATGCATATGATGATTTCACCTTTAAGAAGTGACAACAAGTAAGCCACACACATTAATTAGCAATTACTCTTAAGAATTAAGTAGAGTCGTATTAAAAGGAGATTTACTCATGCCTAAAATGAAGACGCACAAAGGCACTGCAAAGCGCTTTAGAAAGACCGGCACGGGCAAGCTTATGCGCGGAAAAGCTTTCAAGAGCCATATTCTTACCAAGAAGTCTCAAAAGAGAAAGCGCGGCTTTAGAAAGCCAGCTGTAGTAACTGCTGCAGACCACAAGAACGTACTTGAGCGTTTGAACTAATAACCGCGATCGATTTTTAAAATATAGGAGTGAAATTAGATGCCTAGAGTAAAGAGAGCGGTTAACGCTCGTAAAAAGCGTAGAAATACCCTTGCCCAAGCTAAGGGTTATTATGGTGATAAGTCACGTAAGTATGTTGCAGCTAAAGATCAGCTCAACCATTCTTTACAGTATCAATATCGTGATAGACGTAACAAGAAGCGCGAGATTAGACGCCTCTGGATTACCCGCATTAATGCAGGTGCTCGCCTAAATGGTCTTTCATACTCAGTATTTATGAACGGCCTTAAGAAGGCTGGCATTGAGCTAGACAGAAAGGTTCTTTCTGACATGGCTATCAATGATCCTCAGTCATTTGCAGATATTTGCGAAGTAGCAAAAAAGGCTGTAGAAGCATAAATGCAACTTTAGTAATTTAAGTTATGCTATAAGGGCTCAAACATCTTAAAGGTTTGGGTCCTTATTTTTTGTAAGCTTAGAGTTGGGCGATAAGGGGGGGCACGATAAACTATGGCAGATAAAAGCACCATTATTTTTTATTTTAGTGGCACTGGAAATAGCTATCACGCAGCTCAAAGCCTCTCTTGCCTGCTTAAAGACGCTCAGTTTGTCCGCATTGTCTTTGGACTTGAGACATATAATCTAGCTTCTTATGAGCGCATTATTGCTGTGTATCCATGCTATGTGGGAGATTTGCCTTTGATGGTAAAAGACTATCTTGAGCACTTAGACTTTCCAGATGGAGCACAAGTTGTAAGCGTATGCTGCTGCGGGGGAATTGACGGGTCTTGTCATAAAAGTTTTGAGAGGATCTTAGACAAGAAGGGTAGTTCTTTGTACTCAAGCTACACCCTTGTGTATCCAGCAAATAACCAGCTTCTTTACCCAGAGCCAAGTGAGAAAACTATAGATACTCGCTATGCAACTAACGCGCAAAAACTGCAAGAAATTGCATCTAACTTAAAAGATGGGTATCAACATTTTGCAGATTACAAAGTTTTATCTGCCTCGATTTTCTCACTTGCACATAAATTTTTTGACCCACATAAGCAAGGGCGACGCTTTAAAGTTAGTGATGAGTGCAACTCGTGTAAGATCTGTGAGCTTATTTGTCCTGCAAAAAATATTAGACTCATTAAAGGTATCCCACAGTTTTTAGATAGGTGTGAGCAGTGCTTGAGTTGTATGCATCGCTGTCTAAAAGATGCGATTTATCTTAATCTTCAATCAAGAATTTGGGGAAGATATAAAAATCCTTACGTATCCACCAAAGATCTTATGGTCAACTAGGAGTGCACTATGGCAATGCGCGGTGAAGAATATATTTTTTACTACACCTTAACTGATGAAGAGGGAAATATTTTAGCCTCAAGCACGGCTGAAGACCCAAGCTCAGTCTTAAGTGGTTACTCTCTTATACATCCTGCGGTTGAAAAACACCTTTCTAAAATGGTGGAAGGAGAAGAGCGAAAGTTCATCCTTGAGGCTCAAGAGGCCTACGGCGCCTATGATAAAAAGAAAATTAAAAGCTTTAAGCGCTACAAAATTCAAACTCAGGGAAGCCTTAAGCTTGGCAAACGCTTAGGAGTGAGGCGCTGGTGGGGAGACTTTGTACCAGGTAAAGTAATTTCAATGGATGATACAAAAGTTACAATTGATTTTAATCATGAATACGCCGATATGAGGCTACACTATCATCTTCATTTACTAGAAAAACGTGACACAAGCGTGCCCTTTGCCTGCGGAATTAAACCAGGTAAAGACGAGCTTTAATTATCTTTTTATTATATATATCTAAAAATATGATAATTGACCTTTGTTTATTTGACAGTTTGTGCCTTTAATATTATTTAAAGTACAGTATAATTTCTTTTAAGATAATACAGTCTAATTCTTAAAAGGAGGATTACTGAATGACTAAGAAAGTCACAGGGGTAAAGCTTCTCGCTTTACTAACTGCAGCATTTTGTCTTGTATTTGTAGTTGCTTGCGGTGGTCAGGGTGCACAACAAGCTGAGCCAGCCCAAAGCCAATC
>JASBYZ010000016.1 GCA_029983705.1 Coriobacteriales bacterium | reverse complement strand
GTTTGAGCTCACCTATTTTTTCAAAACCAAGTGAGAGATAGAGCTCTTGAGCTGGATAGTTTTTTTCGTGAACTTCAAGAGATGCTGTTGTTGCTCCAAGCTGGCTTGCATCATAGCACACACGCGCGAGCAATCTTTTTGCAATGCCCTGCCTGCGATAGTGCTTATCAACAACGATATCTAATATTTGGACATCGCCATCTATATACTGGGCACCTGCGAATGCGATAATCTTTCCTTTATCATGGGCAAGCCACCAAATGCGATCTGTGTGAGAAAACTCCTCAGCAAACATGTCCTCAGACCAGATTTCTCTCAAGTCATCAAAGCCATCTTGTTCAAGAGAATAAATTTGCTTGATGTCATTTATTGACATGGGCCTAAACTGTAGGTGCTCACCTGCAAGCTTATCGGCAACACCAGTTTTTATACCCTGGCTATCTTCTTTGAGGCCAAGCTTAATGCGCTCATGCTCTTCTGCATCAGATAGTCTCGTATAAATTGGAAGCAGAAGTGCAGGGTCTGCGCTCTCATGTTCATCCTGAGGTGCACATGCCGCATGCACCAAGCCCTCCGATGAAGGATACCAGTAGCACTCATCAAGTAACTGAGCTCCAATTTCTAAAAATCCTTGAGCGTATTTTTTAAGGCCATCACCTGCAAAGTAGAGCTCGCTTAAGTCAATTTGCTTAAAATGCTCAATAAGTTTATCTGCCTTAATTACCCCATGTGAACTAAAATGCTTGGTAACGCCCCTATCATATAAGCTGTAGTGAGCAGGATAAATTTCCTTTCTCATAGCGTCACCCACTAAGATAAGCTCGCCTCTAAAACCTTTGAGGTAGTTAGTGTAGGCTAAAGCATCAAGGCTTGAAGCTCCATAGAGCGGGATATTTTGTGCATAGGCAAGGCCTTTAGCACTTGCAACAGCAATTCTTACGCCAGTAAAAGAGCCAGGCCCTCTCCCGCAAATTACTGCTGAAATATCATCTATAGATATCTTATTTCGCTCGAGTAGTTTTTGAGCACTTGGCATGAGCGTTTGGTTTGACCTGCGCGGTGCTGGCTTATCTTCTGAATCGATAAGCGTGATTTTATCATCTGTCAATTCAGCAAGTCCGCAGAGTAAATACTCACTTGCTGTATCAAGTGCTAAAACATACATCTTACTTAGTTTCCTGAAAATAGTTCTTCGATTAGTTCTTGAGATCTTGTACCGTGAGCTTCAAAGCAGATTATGCGCTCAGTCTCACCCTCACCTTTTTTGATGATGATGTGAATATAATCATTTGGCATCTCGTCTATAAATTTCTCGCCCCACTCAATTAAGCAGACTGCTCCTGACTCAGTAAGACTGTAGAAATCTATATCATCAAGCTCTGATGCCTCGTTAAGGCGGTAGAGATCAAAGTGAATAAGCTCAAGCCTTCCGCTTGTATACACATTGGCAAGCGAAAATGTAGGTGAGCTTACCGGCTCTGATATGCCAAGCGCAGCTGCAAAACCCTTTGCAAAGTGAGTCTTACCTGCGCCGAGCTCTCCGCTTAAGACAAAGCTGTCATACTCTCTAACAAAATTAGCGAGCAGGGATGCAGCCTCAAAGCTCTCTTCAACGCTCGAGGTGACAATACATTTCTTATCTGAGTCAATCTTCATAGACGCATGCACCTTGTTATAACAAAGACTTTAGAAGCGCAAAGTCTTGCTTGATGTAGTCTGCCTTACTTCTATCATAAATTGCAGCGGCAGGATGAAAGATAGGAAGCACCTTAAAGTGACCAATTTCAAAAACTTGACCTCGCAGTGCAGTAATACCTTTATCAGTCTTGAGCAGAAACTTAGAGGAAAAGTTTCCCAGTGTCACAATAAAGTCTGGCCAGATAGAACGTATTTGCTCGCGCAAAAAAGGCGTGCACGTGCTAATTTCTTCCGCCTTAGGATTTCTGTTCTCAGGCGGTCTGCACTTAACCACATTTGCAATATAGATATCATTTGGGTCAATACCGGCTTCAAGTAGGTACTTATCGAGGTCTTTACCAGCCTTTCCAACAAAAGGCTTTCCCTCTAAGTCCTCATTTTTACCAGGAGCTTCTCCAATAATTAAAATACGCGCATGGGGATTGCCCTTACCAAATACAATATTGTTGCGCACCTCAGACAAGCCACAGCGCTTGCAGTCACCTAAAAGATCTCTAATCTCTTCAAGGCTTACCTCGCCCGCTTTTTGATGTGTATGGTTTGGTATCTCTAGCATAGCGCCTATAGCTTTCCTCTAACGTATTAAGACTGGGTGTAAACACGTTTTAGTCTAATACCAAATAGCGATGAAAGTTCAATATTCATACTATTGCTAAGCTTTGCAAGCTCTTCCATGCTAATGCGTTCATTTCCCATCTGTCCTACTAAAACGACCTCATCGCCAATTTCAATAGGCTCAAGTGGATCTCTTCGTGCAATATTTGAGTCTACCTCAAGCATGCACTGGTCCATACAGATAGTGCCCACCTGCCTGCATCGTTTGCCTCTGTAGAGCGCATCTATCTTATTAGAAGCACAGCGTGGCAAACCGTCTGCATAGCCAATTGGCAAAGTTGCTATCTGAACTTGTTTTGCGAGGCGATAGGTAAGACCATAGCTTACGCCTTCTCCAATTTGAGGGCGCTTAACATAGGTGGCGCGCGCATGAATAGACATTACCGGCTCAAGCTCGATATGCTTTGCGCACTCCTCAGAAGGATAGAGCCCATACATTGCCGTACCAAGTCTAACCATATCAAAGTGAGCCTCTGGATGAAGTATGGTACCTGCAGAATTGCAGCAGTGTACAATGCCCGTATCAAATCCCGCATCATGAATGTCTTTGAGGCAGTCAATAAAGCGTTTGAGCTGGAGGGCAAAATCCCAATCGTTGGGATTATCTGCGGTTGCAAAGTGGGTGTAGATTCCCTGAAGGGTAATACCTTTATGAAAATCTATATAGGATAAAAAGTCTTTTGCATCCAGGTGATTTACACCAATGCGGTTCATACCGGTGTCAATCTTAAGGTGATAAGGTGCGCTCATGTGACGAGCAGCAGCACTTTCACCCAGTGCAAGCGCAAACTCTGAGGTGCAAATACTTGGCATAATTCCGTAGGTCAAAATCCCATCAATAGCTGCAATTGGAGGCTCACTCAGCACTAATATTGGTTCTTTAATGCCTGCTTCTCTGAGCTCAATTCCCTCATCAAGCGTGGCTACTCCAAACATATCGGTACCAGCTGCCTTGCATGCTTTAGCAACTTCAACCGCGCCGTGTCCGTATGCATTTGCCTTTACCACGCACATGGTCTTGCAATTTTGTGGAGTGAGATTTCTTAGAAGTCTCACATTTTGTCTCAGTGCTCCAAGGTTAATTTGAGCCCAAGCCCAGCGCGTTTGCGGAGATAATGATCCTTGCATGAAAGCCTTTACTCCTCTGTTAAATTCTCTTGTGCTTGATATTCTAAAGCATCAAGCGCAACACCTATTGAGCTAAGTAAATCCTCGGCGCACATGCCGTGAATGCCCACCCTGTCACTTGCATAATCAGCTGCAAGGGCATGGGCATTAGAGGCAAGCGCCGCTAATTTTTCTAGTGAAACATGTTTATGATGAGCCTGTTCAATACTTTGTGCAAGAAGGGATGCCAAACAACCTGCTAATACATCACCACTTCCTGCCTTAGCATTTGCAGGATTTGAAAGTTCAGGAATAATGCTTGCTTCAATACTTACCCCAGCACTCATATCGCCCTTTGTTAAGACACAAAACTCAGGTGAGTTAACCGCCCACACCAACTCTTTTGCATCCTTAAGACGGTCTAAGAACTGCTCTTTTACCTCTGTCTTACACATGCGTGAAAGCTCTTTTGGATGTGGGGTGAGAACAAGGGGCATCTGGCGCCTTAAAATGTAGGGGTTTTGTACGAGCGAATCATCTTGGTGTTTAGCAATAACATTGAGTGCATCTGCATCAAGCACAAGCGGACAATCTAAGTTAAGTAACTCTTTTACAATCTGGTAGCTGCCCTCTCCCTGTCCCATACCAGGTCCTGCAAGCACGCAAGATATATTTCTAGTGAGCGCTTCAAGGTAGCTTGCTGCAGACTCTGCAAAGGTACCATCTGCATTAGCGGGAAGCGCAATAACCGGAATTGAGGTGAGGTGAGCACGTGCCTGAGTTTCAGCTCTGCCTTGAGGAACTACTAATCTTACGTAGCCAGCACCACTTCGCTCTGCAGCCTTTGCAGCAAGAATTGCAGCTCCTGCAAAAAGCTCTGAGCCTGCCACAACTAAGACGGTGCCACGAGAATATTTGTTTGCATCCACTTGAAGTTTTGGCATATAACTTGCAAGCTCTTTACTTGAAGGGCGGCGTGCAATAGAGCGCTTTATGATTTCTTCTTGAGCGTCTTGAGCAATATCTGCAATAACAAGCTCGCCTAAGTATTTTTTAGATTGTGAACGCAAAAATCCTGGTTTGAGTGCAAAAATGCTCAGAGTTACATCAGCCAACATACAATCTTCAGCCAAGCTGCCACTCTCTGCATTCATACCACTAGGTACGTCAATGGATAAGATTTTTGCAAAAGATTGCTCATTAATAGAGCGAACCCAGGATTTATATGGTTCTTTGAGCTCTGTTGCCGTAAAGCCAATACCCACGATTGCATCGATTATGGTATCAGCTGCACTGATGAGCTTCTCAAACTCTTCTTTTTGAGGATTTACATAGATGGGAAGTCCTACCTCAACCGCATGGAGTGCCTGCTCTCGAGCAATCTCGCTTTTGATCTCTTCTGGGCGAACTGCAGTAATAATGCTTACCTCATATCCTCTTAAGGCAAGCTGGTCTGCACACACCCAGCCGTCTCCACCGTTGTTGCCAGAACCGCATAGCACTACAAAAGGTCCACCGCCAAACTCTTGGATGGCAACGAGAGCTCCATGCTCACCGGCAAGTTTCATGAGTTCTTTTTTAGAAGTGCCTTGAGCCTCTAAACTATCCTCTAGGGCTCTAATTTCTGAAGTACTTAAAATTTCACTCATTGACATACATCCTTTTATGCTTGAGGCGTATCCATTTCATCTAACAGTGAACGCATTTCTTTAAAGCTTTGTTGAAGCTTGTATTTAGTATCCTCTTTTTGCTCTTTTTCTGGTACGGCAGCCTGAGTAATTGCTACAGCATTTGCCACCGCTAAGCTTTGGGTATGTGAAAGCGATACTTCAACTGAAATAACGCCCTTTTCTTCCATAATCTCTTTGGCTCTACCCTCTAAAATCACCAGAGGCTTTCCCTTTTTATCGAGCTCAATTGAGATATCGCTAAACTTAATGCCACAGCCAAAACCAGTACCTAAAGCCTTAAGCACCGCTTCTCGAGCAGCAAATCGAGCGGCATAGTGAGCCGCAGGGCGCACCTTGTGTTCACAGTAGTGACGTTCTTGCTCGCTAAATACTTTTTGTACAAAGCGTGGGCTGCGCTCAAGCACCCGCTCCATCCGCTCTATTTCAAGTATATCTACGCCAACACCTACAACTGCCACAGCAACATCTCTTCTTATTCAACCGTTACTGACTTAGCAAGGTTTCTTGGTCTATCAACGTTTTGACCGCGATCAAAAGCTACCTTACGAGCAAAAATCTGTAGTGGAACAATTGAGACAAGTGGGGTAAGATCTGTATCTATAGCAGGAACAAACATGGTATAGTTTGCGCTTTCTTTTACCTGCTCATCGCCCTCAGTTGCAAGTGCACATACCTGAGCTCCACGCGCCATAATTTCTTCAATATTTGAAAGTGTCTTATTGCGCGTTTGATCTTGAGGTATTACTACAATCACAGGAAATCCTGGCTCTAATAGAGCAATAGGGCCATGCTTCATCTCTCCTGCTGGATATGATTCAGCGTGTAGGTATGAGATTTCTTTAAGCTTGAGTGCACCCTCTGATGCAGTTGGATAGTTAACTCCGCGTCCAATAAAGAGTGCAGAACGTGCACCCTCACATACCTCAGCACACTTTTCATAGCTTGAAATATCTTTAAGAATGTCTTCAATTGCTTGAGGAAGCTTTCTCAGTGAACTAACAGCGTTCACTATATCTTGAGGCTCAAGTTTTTCTTTTTTATCGGCCAAAAAGAGGGCGAGCAAATACATTGCAAGCACTTGTGCAAAATAGGTTTTTGTTGCCGCCACTGAAACTTCAGGACCTGCATTGGTGTAGAGCACACCGTCTGCCTCACGTGCTGCTGTAGAACCGATAACATTGGTGATTGCAAAGACCTTAGCCCCAAGGCCCTTTATCTTTCGAGCTGCAGATAATGTATCAGCAGTCTCACCTGACTGAGTTACCACGATGCATAAGGTATGTTCACTTACCAGCACGTCTTGGTAGTTAAACTCAGAGGCAACAGCCACTTCAACTGGGATGCGTGCAACGCTTTCAATGTATGACTTTGCAATTAAGGATGCGTGATAGGATGAACCGCAGGCTACAATAAAGATTCTGTCAGTGTCTTTAATGTCAGCATCAGAAATATTTAAGCCATCAAGTCTAATATGTCCATCTTTAAAGTGTCCATCTACAATACGGCGTGCAATTTCTGGCTGCTCATAAATTTCTTTGAGCATAAAGTCTGGATACTCACCACTTGCAGCAGGTACATTATTTGCGTCCACCTGCATAGTTTGGTGCTCTAAGCTATTAATTTGGCTATCAAAAACTCTTACGCTTCCATCACTTTTAAGGTGGGCAAACTGACCATTATCTAGCACGATAAGCTCGTCAACATACTTGGCAAGCGCAATCATATCAGATGCAAGATAGGCACCCTGATTACTTTGTGCACATACAAGTGGAGAGCCGTTTCGAGCAGCAAAAATCTCATGAGGGTAGTCAACATGGCAAACTGCAATAGCATAGGCACCCTTAAGCTGTTTGCAGGTATTAATAAGTGCCTGAGGCATATCTGTGCTGCCAAGCTTTTTATATTCTTGATCGAGTAAAAAGGCGATAACCTCGGTGTCAGTCTCAGTTTTAAAGACGTAGCCTTTTGCCTCAAGCTCTTCTCGTAACACATAGTGGTTTTCTATAATGCCGTTATGTACGAGGGCTAAGGTGTTGTCGCTATTAACATGAGGGTGTGCATTTAACTCAGATGGCTCACCATGAGTTGCCCAGCGTGTATGTCCAATACCAGTACATGCATTTAAGCCGAGAGTTTTTATAGCCTCATCAAGATGAGAAACACTTCCCGCACGCTTTACAACTTCTAGTGCACCCTGATCGCATACCAGGGCAATACCCGCAGAATCATAGCCTCGATATTCAAGGGAATAAAGACCGGAGAGTAAAAAGTCAACAACCTCATTTTTACCAGCGTATCCTACAATTCCACACATATAAACTCCTATATTACTTAAGTTATTAATTGAAAATTATACCAGCTTGATGTGATTAAAGTTCTTTTGACACAGTGTCTGCAAGTTCTTTAGCAATCTTTTGAGCTTGTGCTTCAGACTCAGCTTCAACCATCACTCTGATAAGGGGTTCAGTACCTGATGCTCTTAGGAGTATTCTTCCACCCGCACCAAGTATATCTTCAAGTTCTTTTTGTTTTTCTAAAATATTAGTATTACGCTCAAGGCCTGACTTGTCTTGAACCTTTACATTGATAAGCACTTGAGGATATTTTTTAAGAAGTGACTTAAGCTCTGAGAGTTTGCCACCCTTCTTTTTAAGAAGTCCTGCAAGTTCAAGAGCGGTAAGAAGGCCGTCTCCGGTGGTATTTTTATCTAAAAAGATAATATGGCCGGACTGCTCTCCACCTAAGACCGCGCCAATTTCTTGCATGCGCTCAAGTACATAGCGATCTCCCACCTGAGTTTGCTCAAACAAGATATCGTGAGCTTCAAGAAACTTTTTAAGTCCCAAATTTGCCATAACAGTGCTTACCAGAGTATTTTGCGCAAGTTTGCCCTGGTCTTTAAGGTCTAGAGCAGAAAATGCCAAGATGTAGTCACCATCAAGTTCTTCGCCTGTCTCATCAACTGCAAGCACTCTATCTGCGTCCCCATCATGGGCAAAGCCAATATCAGCCTTACACTCACGCACAAAGGCCTTAAGAGGCTCTAGGTGGGTAGAACCGCAGTGTACATTGATATCGACACCGTTATAGTCATCGTTTATAACAAAGACTTCAGCTCCCAGACGCCTAAAGGCCTCAGGGGTGGTAAAACTTGAAGCACCGTGCCCAAGATCAAGCGCTACCTTAAGGCCGCTTAAGTCGTGTGCACTACTGAGTGCATGTTCAATATATCTTTGAGCGGCGTCATCAATACGCTCAAGTGAGCCAAGACGCTCACCTATGGGTCTAACACCCTTGGCTACGCTCTCTTCTAAAACATAGCGCTCAATTTTATCTTCTAAGGCATCAGGCAGCTTAAAGCCCCCTGCGCTAAAGAATTTAATGCCGTTATACTCAGGTGGATTATGGGAAGCAGAAACTACAATTCCGCCGTCCATAGCTAAATTCTTTGTGAGATAGGCAATAGCTGGAGTTGGAATAACTCTTGCAAGATGTGGGGTTGCCCCCTGAGACATAATGCCAGCGGCGAGCATACTTTCAAGCATGTCACCAGATTTACGAGTATCCTTGCCAATAACAATATGCTCACCTAAAAAGTGCGCTGCTGCCTCGCCCAGTCTAAAAGCAAGTTCAGGACTTAACTCCTGATTAGCAATGCCACGAACTCCATCGGTACCAAATAATTTTTGAGACATAAGGATTAAAACTTTCTAGAAATAAGCAAAGAGCTCACCTGTATAAAGGCGAGCTCTGTACGATACACATATAAAAGCGGATAAATAAAATTAACGCTTTGAGAATTGTGGACGCTTGCGAGCTTTCTTTAAACCGTACTTCTTGCGCTCAACAGAACGTGGGTCACGGGTTAAGTAGCCAGCCTTCTTAAGATCGTCGCGGTACTCACCTGCATCAAGTAATGCACGAGCAATACCTAATCTTAAAGCGCCTGCCTGTCCCATTTTACCGCCACCAGTAAGGGTAGCAACAACGTCAAAGTGATCAACGGTGTCAGTTACGGTAAATGGTGCAAGAATCATGTCAACAACAGCTTGACGACCAAAGTAATCTTTTGCGTCACGCTTGTTAACAGTAACCTTACCGCTACCTGGAACAAGTCTTACACGAGCTACAGCGTCTTTACGTCTACCAAGACCGATATAGAGTGCCTCTTGAGTATTAGCCATGATCTTTAAGCCTCCAATTCAATCTTTTGTGGGTTCTGAGCAGCGTGTGGATGCTCTGAACCAGCGTATACCTTTAATTTCATGAATTGCTGGCGACCAAGGGTGGTCTTAGGAAGCATGCCCTTAACAGCGCGCTCTACAACACGCTCAGGATGCTTTGCCATAGCCTCTTCAAAGGTCTCGCTCTTTAAATGTCCGGTGTAACCGGTGTGGCGATAGTAGGTTTTCTGAGCAGCCTTGTTACCAGTGAGCTGGACTTTATCTGCGTTGATAACAACAACAAAATCACCGGTGTCAACATGAGGGGTGTACTCAGGCTTATTCTTACCGCGCAAAATTTCAGCTACACGAGTTGCGAGACGACCTAAGGTCATGCCGTCTGCGTCAACTAGGACCCACTTGCGCTCTACTTCGCCTGGTTTGGCGTAATAGGTTTTCACGGAAATGTCCTCCATTTTACTAACAAAATATGTTCAACTACAGAGTTTCACGGGGCTCTGATAAGGAACCTTTTAAGTTTAAATAGTGCAGAGATTTTAGTCAATCCATACTTTGGCCTGCATAATTTCTTCAATAAAGCAGGCAACTGCGCAAATAGCGTGCTACCGCTCACCTAAAATAAGTTATTTACAAAATTTATTCAAATTTTATTAGCTATTATTCATGTACTTCATTCAAATAATTTTAGAAAGGATGTGCTCATGGAAGCGAACACAGCTCCAAAAGGTACCTTTAGATTTCAAAAGGTAATGCAATTTGCTGGTACCATGGTTGGAACCTTGATCGGTTCAGGCTTTGCCTCCGGTCAAGAAGTTATGCAATTTTTTACAAACTACGGAATCAACGGTATTTTTGGATCTCTTATTACCATGGTGCTCTTTGGTCTTTTGGGTGCAGTGCTCATGAACTTTGGTTATCAATTTAAGCACTCAAAAAAGATGGATCCCTTTAAATTTTTCTGCGGCAAATATTTTGGTGCCTTTTTTGAGTGGTTTACCATCTTATTCTGCTTCCTTGTAACCGTTATCATGATCTCTGGTGGTGGAGCTACCTTAAATCAGTACTTTGGCATTCCTAACATGATAGGAAATATAATCGTGGCGCTAGCTTCTGTCGTCGTCGCTTTGCTCGGCTTAAGAAAACTGGTACATGTGCTTGGCTCCATTGGACCAGTCGCAATTCTATTTCTTATCTTAATTGCCCTTATTGCGCTCTTCATGAACTTCGATAATCTTCCAAACGCTAATGACATGGTTGCCGCTGCGGGCGATAAGGTAGTAAGGGGTGTGGGAGACTCAAATAATTGGTGGCTTGTGGCTGCAGTAATGTATGTAGCTTATAACATTGTTGCAGGTATCCCCTTCTTATCTCTCTTAGGAACTGAGGCAGCTTCCAAAAAAGAGGCTATTTGGGGAGGTATTGCTGGTGGTGCACTCTTAGGACTTTGTGCAGTATTTTTAAACCTTGCGATGTTATCAACCTACTCAAAAATTATCGAAGTTGAAGTTCCGGCCCTACAGTTTGCCCAACTCATTTCTCCTATCGTAGGACTTGTCTTTGTAATCGTATTGCTCATCATGATTTTTAACACCATTGTGCCTATGCTTATCTCGGTCGCAAATCAGTTTGCAAAGCCTCAAGAAAGCGTAACTAAGCACCGCGCATTTATTATCGCTATTGCAGTTATTGCTTTAATCGTTGGCCAACTACCATTCTCAGTACTCGTTAACACAATCTATCCATTTGTTGGATATTTTGGAGTACTCTTTATGATATTGGTATTAGCTAAATATATTTACTGGGCAGTTACCGGTAAAGATGGCTATGCAGAGGCTAAAGCTGAGCGTGAAAAAGCTCTAGAAGTTTTAAACTCAAGCGAAAGCAAATAGGTCCACGAGTTAGTGAAAGGAGCACAGATGAGTGAGAATATTGAGAATTCTAAAAAAATGGTTGAGCGTGAACTGCAGTTTTACTCAAAATCAAGTCGCGTGAGCTATTACGATATTGTTCTAGATAGAGGTGAAGGCGCTCTTTTATACGATGTGGACGGAAACGAGTACATTGACCTTTTGGCAAGTGCTTCTGCTACTAATACCGGACACTGTCATCCTAAGGTAGTAAAAGCTATTCAAGAGCAGGCCGATATGCTCGTTCACTACACCCCTGCATATATCTGGCACACTCCTGAAGTTGAGCTTGCAGAAAAACTAGCAAAGCTTGCCCCGGGCGATAGCCCTAAAAAGGTCGCATTTGGAAACTCAGGCTCTGATGCAAACGATGCAGTAATTAAGTTTGCTCGCGCATATACCGGAAGACCTTACATTATTAGTTTTATTGGCTCATACCACGGTTCAACCTATGGTTCGATGAGCTTATCTGCAATTTCACTTGGCATGAGAAGAAAGATGGGTCCACTTCTTCCAGGTATCTACCATGTTCCTTATCCAAATATTTACCAAGAAGGTATTTATGAGATGAGTGAAGAAGAACAAGTAGAGCACTTCTTTAAGCCAATTGAAGAGATGTTTAAATACTATGTTCCTGTAAAAGAAACTGCAGCCTTTGTGCTTGAGCCTATTGCTGGCGACTTAGGTATTGTTCCAGCTCCTAAACTATTCTGGAAAAAGCTCCATGAGTTTTGCCAAGAACACGGTATTTTATTTGCAATTGATGAGGTTAACCAAGGTCTTGGTAGAACCGGCAAAATGTGGTCAATCGATCACTACGATATTGAACCAGACATTATGGTTGTAGGTAAATCAATTGCTTCAGGAATGCCACTTTCAGCAATTATTGCTAAGGCAGAGATTATGGATTCACTCTCTGCTCCAGCTCACCTCTTTACCACTGCAGGAAATCCAATTTGTTGTGCGGCATCTCTTGCAACACTAGAGGTTATTGAAGAAGAGCATCTTGCTGAGAGATCAGAAAAACTTGGTAAAAATGCTCGCGAGCGCTTTGAGGCTATGAAAGAGAAGTATAACTTTATTGGCTTTATTCACGGCGCTGGCCTTAACATGGGCGTAACTATTATTGATCCAGAAACTAAGCAAAAAGACCAGATGTCAGCCTTAAAGATTGTTACCAGAGCCTTCCAAAAAGGTGTCTGCGTAATCACAATTGCTGAATCTGTCATTAGATTCCAGCCACCTCTCGTAATTACTGAAGAGCAACTTGATAAGGCACTAAATGTACTTGATGAATGTATGCAAGAGCTTTTAGATGGAAAGCTTTCTGATGATTTAATTTCTGGGGAACGCGGCTGGTAATAAAATAATACTATAAATGTAATTTAGCTAGTTTAATGGCTGCTGACTGAGTTCAGCAGCCATTATTCATTTCACTGCGAAGCACTTATATTCAAAGCACTTATATTCAATATAGTATTTAAAATATCTCTATCGTTTTAATAATATTTTATTATCCAATATTAAAATTTATAAATTTTTAATAAATTACTCTTTTATTTTAATATTAATTAGATACAATTTCGCATATAACCATATTGCTTATAGATTCAGAAAAGTATTTATCCGTGTATGTTTATTTAACTAACTGAGGAGTAATGATATGGCTGAAACTAGTGAGATTTATCTACATACCCTGCGATTTATTATAGTTGTCGCCATATCAGTAATCTTTTCATTTATATTCACAAATATAAGTTTTGCAAATCCGACAGAAGTTACTAACCCCCAAGGTGAAACCGCACACTACCCTATAACTGAAATAGAGCCTGGAAAAGAAGCAATAGTAAAACTCACCATAAGGCGCAACTCAAAAGAAATCCCTTTAACTGAAGCTAAGGGTTTTGGAACTTGCGAAAATATGGGCTATTACTTTATTAAGTACAAAAAAGGAAATAAGTACGAGACAGCTTATCCAAAAAATGGATTAATAGATGAAAACTACACCATTAAATTTACCTTAGAAAAAACTTGGGCAAGTAAGTTTCAAGAGCTTGGAGTAAAAGAATTTTGTATTAAGGATATTGAAATTACTAACCCTAATGACAAATTTCATCCATTTTTAACTGATGCTACTTTTCGCATAAAAGGAGAGCAATCAAATCCGACAGAAGCCCCACAATTTGAGGAAGCAAAAAATGTAGAAGCATTAGGATTGTCCTTCGATAGAAAAACACGCTGGAGAATTTTAGATATTCATAATCAAATGGGAAGTGTAGCTCGTAGTTATTTTTCAAAGCATATTATTTTGATCCCAATACAAATGAAACTAGTACCACACTTCTAGATCGCTCTAAAACACCTCTTTCTGACAATGAACATATAGTGGGTAGAAGGTATGATATACACGTCCAAACAATAAAAATTAGTGATACTAATCCTACTGTTGTGAAATCAATAAAAAAATCTCCTTGGTTTTTTGATAGGCAAGAAGCTAAGGATGCATGGAATTATTTAATTAACAATAAACTCGATGAAGGTAAGCTTAAAGACAATGAATCATATATTGTTGGTGGCATACTTCCTAAAGGCCTTATGTATGACGTAGCAAGAAGTAGGATTTACGGTAAGGCACAAATAAATGATTGGCAAAAAGGTGAAAAAGAGCGCACTTGTAAATTAGTAAATGCTGAAATTCAAACAGACGCTGACAGAGGAGACTATCTGCGCCTATCTTCAAGCTCCATAACAGTCAAAAGATATTCACAAGAGTCCTCAGAAATTGGTAAGCATACAAATATTTGGGATAGAGTTGACTACTTTGTAACTAAAACTACTCCTAATAAGCCTGTTACAGCTCATCTTAAATTTATCAAAGTGATGAAAGATAAAAAAGAAGAAGATGTAACTCAAAAGTTTTTACCAAACGTAATTCAAAGTAATGGTGGAAAAATCGATAAAGTACTTAGAATTCGTGCCGGAAAAACTGAAACGATTAAACTAGATACGCCAATTATACTTAATTCAGATTATTCTCTAGAATTTACTCTCCCTAAATATGCTCAAGTAGGAGACACATATACCACCGTAGCTACTAAAGACGATCTTCCTACTGTATTAGATTCTGAGAAAATCAAAAGTTTAACAACTGAAAATGGCATTGCTGTGCATTTTGAAAGTAAGTGCGGCCCTGAAGTAGTATTTACTAATGCAAATTTTGAAATAGTAGCAGAACCTGAACCCACACCAAAGCCTAGCCCTAAACCAGATCCAAGTCCTAAGCCTACACCTACTCCAACTCCTCAACCAATTCCTACACCAAACACCAATCCTTTGCCGGACCCAATTCCATCAATGGCCCCTGACACTTACACTACTATTGAACCTGAGGTAGTAAAAGTTACTACACGCACTGTTGAAAGTGCCGCACTCCCTAAAACTTCTGATTCAAAGGATCAGCACGGAATATTATTTGGCATCATAAGTTTACTGAGTGCCCTATCTTGCTGTATTGCCACACTCTTGCTCAAGAAAGTATTAGTAAAGAATAATTGTTAATGCCCTTATTTTTTATAAGGTCTTAAGATGATAAGCTAACCTTACAAACGCTTGAGCATCTAAAGTTTCTGCGCGCAGACCTGGATTAATTTCTGCGCGCTTAAACGCCTCATCTAACATATCTTTAGGATAATTTTGAGACATAGAGTTGCGAATAGTTTTTCTGCGCTGTAAAAAGGCAGCATCTATAACCTTACATACTTCAAGTTTTTCTTCTTTAGTAAGTGAGAACTTATCTTGAGAATTTCTTACCAACTTGATTACTGCAGACTCAACGCGTGGTGGTGGAAAAAAGTTTTGCGCGCTCACTTGAAAACGTCCCTTGACTGAGGCATATAAAGAAAGCTTTGCGGTATACGCCCCGTACGCCTTACTTGATATGTGAGCTGAGATCCTATCGGCCACTTCTGACTGAACCATCACAGTCATGCTGTCTAAAAAATCAAATTCTTGAAAATACAAAAGAATTACCGTCGCTGCTATTTGATATGGAAGATTTGATATAAGTTTGTTTGGTAATTCAGAGTGAACTGGAAGCTTTTCAAGTGCATATAAAATATCTTTTTTGGATGTCTTAAGTGCATCCTGGTTGATAAGAGTAAAAGAAGACTGGTAGTCACTAAGGGTATCTGCCAAAACTGGAACAAGATCTTTATCCTGCTCAATAGAACACAGCGCCTCTGCGTTTTGCAAAAGTGCCAAACTAAGTGTGCCAATGCCTGGGCCAATCTCTAGCACAACATCTGTAGCTGCCACCTCAGAAAGTGAGAGAATTTTTCCAATAACAGTGTCATTTATTAAGAAATTTTGACCAAGCCTATACTTGGTATAGAGGCCGTGAGATTTTAAAACCTCAAGCGTTTGAGCCTTATTTGCAAGCGCTGAATACGCCATAGTCCAATCTCACACTCCACTTATTGTCTATAAAAATCAAGAGCATTTTTGTAAAGAATCTCACAAATATACTCAGGGCTAAATCCTGCCTCTGTAAAGATATCCAAAAACTTTTGCATGGTAAACACGGTAAAAGCAGGCTCACACTTAAAGCCCCTAAAGGGGGCTGGGGCCATGTATGGTGAGTCAGTCTCGCTCATCAAGTTTTCTAGATGGGCTATCTTCATTGCCTCTCTCACTTCTATTCCTGCCTGACTAAAAGTGAGCGGACCTCCAATAGAAAATTTACAACCCAAGTCTTCAAACTTCTTGTAGGTTTCTGGCCCTAAATTAAAGCAGTGAAGCAGACATCCCGCTTCTGGCAGGCCACAATCTTTAAGAATTTGATAAGCATCATCATGAGCGTCTCGTATATGAAGTGCTACAGGCACACCAAGCTCTTTGGCAATTTCAAGCTGTCTTTTAAAGACAGTAATTTGAATATCCCTTGGTGAGAAATCATAAAAGTAATCAAGACCTATCTCACCAAGTGCGCTGCATCGCTCATCTGAGATCACCTGAATCAAACGCGCCTCTGCCTTTTCATCATAGCTTGATGCATTGTGTGGATGGCAACCTGTTGCAAGTCGCATATTCTGAGGCAAACAATCAGATTCAGCTAGGCCCTCAAAGAATTTGGGCTTCTTCCAGCTTTCATTAAGTCGCTGTTTAATAAGGAGAGAGCCCTCCTCTTTGAGCTTTTCAAAATCTAAAAAGAGCTGACCGGCATCCTCATAGGTTTCTGCTGGATCACTTAAGACAACAATAAAGGCAAGTCCTACAAAATAGGCACGACAAAGTGCGTCTGCAGCGCTTGTATACAGGGCCTTATCGCCCGAGCCATATTCCGGATCTTCTAAGCTCAATAGGTGGCAGTGTGTGTCTGCTACCGGAGCATGCAAGAGCGGGATAGAGACTTCCCGCCCCTTTTTATCTATAAAAAGACTAGGCATCGTTTAGTTACCAAGCTCAATTTTTTCTACGTCTAAGCGTGGGAAGAGCGCCTCACCCTTTTGAACATCTGCACCCTGCTTGAGTTGTCCCCACTGGGTGAGGTCTTGTAGGCCCTTGCTAAAATCAGGCTCCAGTGATAGACGGCTGAGCACCTCTTTTGAGGTTTCAGGCATAAATGGCATGTAGTAGTAGGCTGCAATTCTAATGCTTTCAAGGATATTGTAAATTACGAAAGCAAGCTCTCCTTGAGTTGCTTCAGACTTTGCCAAAGACCATGGAGCCATTTGCTCAATATAGAGATTAGCTGCATCAATAAGGTCTAAAACGATATGAGCTGCCTCACCAAAATCCATCTTTCTAATAGCCTCGGCATATGGCTCATACATTTTTTCAGCCTTTGAAGAAAGTACGGTAGTCTTTGCGATCTCTTCTGCATCAAGCTGTGGAGTTTTTCCATCAAAGTATTTAGCTGACATATTTAGTGCACGTGAACAGAGGTTTCCCCAAGAATTTGCAAGGTCTGCGTTATAAACTTGGGCCATGCGCTCAAGTGAGATTGATCCGTCTTGGCCGTGACTTACGTCAGTTAAGAAATAGTATCTGTATGCATCTACGCCAAAGATGTTCAAAAGGTCTAAAGGATCAATTGCGTTTCCTCTTGACTTTGACATCTTCTCACCCTTGACCAACAAAAATCCGTGTACAAACACGCTTTTTGGAAGCGGAAGATCAAGCGCCATAAGCATTGCAGGCCAGATTACGCAGTGAAAACGAATGATGTCCTTACCAATAACATGCATGTTGGCAGGCCATCTTTTGTGAAGGTTTTCTTGCATATCTGGATTTCCGTAGCCCACAGCGGTGAGATAGTTAATAAGTGCGTCAACCCATACGTAGGTAACGTGCTCATCGTCAAAACTTAAGGGAATACCCCAGTCAAAAGAGGTTCGTGAAATTGAAAGATCGTTAAGACCTCCCCTTACAAAGGAAAGCACCTCATTTCTTCTGATTTCTGGCTGGATAAATTCAGGATGCTCTTCGTAGTGCTTAAGAAGCTTATCTTGAAACTCGGAGAGCTTAAAAAACCAAGAATCTTCTTCTACTCTTACTAGATCACGACCACAATCAGGACATTTGTGAGCCTCAGCGTCACCTTCTGCCTCATTGTGATGGCGCACCTGAGTTTCTGTGAAGTAAGTCTCTTCAGGAATGCAGTACCAGCCATCATATGAGGATTTATACAGATAGCCAGAGTCTTTAAGCTTTTCTAAGAAATACTGAACCGCTTTGGTGTGTCTCTCTTCAGTGGTTCTAATAAAGTCATCATTTGAGATGTTAAGTTTTTCCCACAGTTCATGAAAAGCTGGAACCATGTAGTCGGTCCACTGCTGAGGAGACATGTCGTGCTTTGCTGCTGACTTTGCGATCTTCTCGCCATGCTCATCTGAACCCGTTAAAAAATGGACGTCTTGACCATCGATTCGTTCAAATCGAGCACGTGCATCGGTAAGCAGTGTGGTGTATGCCGTCCCTAAGTGAGGCTTTGCGTTCACATAATAAATTGGGGTGGTAATGTAAAAAGACTGACGCTCTTGGTCCATTGATCTATCTCCAAATCTAAAATTACTTTGTATAGATTGTAGCAAGATTTAGAGTTAAGAAAATAATAGAGACAGAATATCCAGTAAAAATTGCGGGCCCTGAAGGTTTTAAACGCCCTCAAAGCCCGCCTAAAACTCTAGCTTATAAGCTCTTAAGCTGCTGGAGCATTAATTGCACGCTCCATTGCCTTGTTGTAGTCTTTAGTGCCCACAAAGATCTCGTTCGTGTAAGGATTCTTACCAAGTTTCTTTGAGCGATAAATTACGTAGGCAAGTCCTGCAATATTTGCAAGTAAAGCTATACTTGCCACCACAAAGTTGATATCAGGATTATTTACTGATGAAACCACAAAAATTGAGCTTGGGCTATCCTGGAAATGTGGGAATACCTGTGCAAACATACACCAGATTGCAAGCGTGAATGCGCGGTTTTGCATCCAACCACCCTTATTCCAAATAAGGCCTGCAACTGTTGGAGCTAAAAGTAGCGCATGGCCGCAGTACCAGGCGTGTGTTGGAAGACAGTTGTAGGTATAGCAGAAGTTCCATAAATCATAACAAATAATAAATACCCAGGTCATATCTGGCTAGAGCATATCGTCACGATTTTTAGAAATATAGATACCAAACCAGCCTGTCATAATAAAGATATTTAAAAGACCAGCTATCGCATTAAATATATTGTGCCAGCCTCCGTAGAGGGTTACGCCTTCTGATGAAACCCAAGTAGTTCCAAAGACGTTAATCGCAGTTTCTAGGTCTGAGACCACTGCAATTAAAATATTGATAGCAACTATGACAAAGGGGAAGCACTTAAACCAGTGCGACTTACCAATGCTACCCCACTGATACTTAAGTGCAATAAAGCCAATGCATCCTATGGTTGCCGCATAGAGCTTTGCGTAGTGAAACCACCCGTTCATATAGATATGGGTTGGGTTATTAAGCGCCCACGAAGCCCCTTGAGAAACTCCAATAGATATTGCCGTAAAGTAGATGGTGAGTATAATCGGGATTACTATAAAGCAGATAATACCACCAATCTTTGAGCGGCGCGCTATCTCATTGAGTAAGATCAGCCCAATAAATACCATGGCCCATCCAAGCCACTGGTAAAGCGCAGTTTCGCCGTACACATCAAACAGCATAGTTAACGACCCCCTAAAAACAAAAAACCAATAAGCTTAAACGCCCCTCTTTTTATTTTTAAAGCTTAGTTTTTAATCTTCTCATCGCTTTAGCACTTTGCTATCATATAGTTAATTTAGTTCATTTATGTAATAAAATTTATACTTTTTTAAAGTAAGAATTATATTACTAGCAAACATCTTAGGGAAAGGGGTTCCTATGAGGTTTCGTGTTCTAGCCAGCGTGATTCTCTTGCTTTTAGGGATGTTCTCACTGAGCGCTTGTAACAGCTATGAAGGAAGTGGCTCTAAAGATGCCGCCTCGGCTGAACAGCTTGCACTTACTACTGAAGATCCTTGGGACAAAGAAATCACTCAGAGCGCTCAAAGTTCTTCTCTCACACTTAAAGACGGAAGCTATACAGGCACAGCAGCTGGAGTGGATGGCTTGGTGAGTGTCACCCTGGAGATTAAAGACAGTATCATCACCTGTACACAAATCACACAGGACGGTGAAGCACAGAGTGTAGGTGGCTTTGAGGCTATTAGGGATGGCAAATACGCCAAGATGATTGATGCAGCCCAAGGCTCTGATATTGACAGTATTGCTGGGGCTACGCTGACCACTGCTGCTATAAAAGGCGCTGTAGATGACGCGCTTGAGCAGGCACAAAAATAAGGGGGCGAATCAGATGAATTTAGATAAGCAATTTTCTCGTAGAAGCTTTTTAAGAAATGCTGCATTATTTGCTGGAGGTGTTGCAGGAGCATCAGCACTGAGCGGGCAAGTTCCAAGTACTGCTTTTGCCGCAGAACCTGGGGTAGGCAAAAACTGGGCAAAAGATGGCTCATTTGAGCTCAAGCTCATGCCAAGCTCAAGTACAAATGCCTCAAGTGAAGACGGCACCTATAGAGTGCATAACGCAAGCTCTTTTCCTGCAGATAATGCAGACCCAATTCCACCAAGAAGTCTACCTTCAACGTGGGATATGGAGTGTGAGGTTTGTGTAGTAGGCGCAGG
Source organism: Coriobacteriales bacterium (assembly GCA_029983705.1). Taxonomy (GTDB): domain Bacteria; phylum Actinomycetota; class Coriobacteriia; order Coriobacteriales; family JAEZZM01; genus JASBYZ01. The sequence goes on along the minus strand of JASBYZ010000016.1, from coordinate 1,001 downwards.
TAGGGGCGGCCTTAATGAAGCAGCACGCTCAGCTGAACTTGGGGCAAAAACTATCTGCGTTGAGGCTATGTCTATCGTTGGTGGCAACGCGCAGTCTGCAGGAATGTGCGCTATATTAGGTGGCTCTAAGCTTCAAGAGCCAAAAAAGTTTGCCTTCCCTGAATATCCCTTTGATCCTCAGGCGCTTACAGACTGGGCAATGGATGAGTATCACTATGCAGCAGACCCCTATCTAATTTATAAGATTTCTGAGATGGGAGGACCTTGCATTGACTGGATGGGAGACTGCGGAGTTGAGTGGAGGCTTGGAGAGATCCCTGTATATGTAGCCCCTAAAGCGTCTACCTTAGATCACCACGTTCTTAAAATGAAAGATGCTACAGACAGAATGTATGAGTTTGCAAAAGAAAAAGGTTGCGAGTTTTACTTCCAATGTCCTGCAGTAGCTCTTGTGCAAGATGAGAGCGGAAGAATTGTTGGCATCGTTGTTAAAGATAAGTTTTAAAGAAGAGAAATACATCCATGCAACAAAGGCTGTAATTCTTACTGCTGGAGGTTTTTGCAATAACAAAGCGCTTTTAGAAAAGTATATTCCTACTGCTGCCATGGGATGCGCCTCTAGTTATCTTGTGGCAGGTGAGACTGGAGAGTGCTTTAGGATGGGCCTGGGCGTAGGGGCAGATGTCTCCGGATTTAATAGCTTAGTTTCATTTGACGGAGGTGTTGACTGGGAAGCAGAAGGTCAGGCCTGGGCACACTTTTTATATGACGGCATGACTCAGCTTTCAAGGCAGCCATGGCTCACCATTGATAGGACTGGAAATCGCGTAAGATTCTTAGACAGCCGCGTTAAGAAAAACGGTGCAGATGCAATTTATGCACTTGGAGACTTGGCAACTATGCAGATGACCGTACCAGGGCATCGTTCCTACATTATTTTTGACTCGCACTATGAAGATTATTTAGCTGGCTTCGCGCAAGAGCATTGCAGAAAACTAATC
>JASBYZ010000015.1 GCA_029983705.1 Coriobacteriales bacterium | reverse complement strand
GACTCCAGAGAGTTCAGAGGCATACACTAAGGTATAAGGTGCTAACAGCTCTGCATACTCTTCAAAGCTAATGCTCTCAGTTTTACCAGCATCCTTACCCTCAGTGACATCATAGTCATCCTTATACGCGTGGCCAATATTTTCAGTACCGCGCTTAAACTGAACTTGCTCGCGAACAAAATCCTCATTGTACAACTTGTTTTGAATGAGGTAGTTAGCAATTGCATTGGTTATTGCTAAATCACTTTGTGGCCTCATAATCATGAGCTTATCGGCATGTCTACCAGTGCGGGTAGTATTAGTTGCCAAGTCATAGTGCACTACCTTAGGATCTTTAATTTTTCTTGCACACAGACGAGAAAAGAGTACGGAGTGTGCCTCTGCCATGTTTGCACCAATGGTGATAAATACATCAGCTTGGTCGATGTCATCGTAGCAGCCAGCTGGCTCATCAGTTTGAAACTGATCCATAAATGAAACTACTGCACTTGCCATACACAGGCGCGCGTTAGGATCTATGTTGTTTGATAAGAGTCCTGCCTTCCAGAACTTAGAAATTACATAGCCCTCAGTAATAGTTTGCTGACCTGAACCCCAAAAACCAATACGAGATTTGTCTTTTTTCCATGCCTCTTTGAGCTTTTGAGCTGCAAGGTCTAATACCTCTTCCCAACTTGTCTCTTCAAGACCCTCATCAGTTCCCTTTGTTGACTTATCGCGTCTAATTAAAGGTTTTGCAAGGCGGTCTTTGCCGTGGCACGCCTCAGCGAGGTGGTATCCCTTAATGCAGTTGTAGCCCTTATTTGAGCGATTAGCGGGATTGCCTTGGATGGCAACCACCTTACCGTCTTTTACTCCTACCAAGACTCCGCAGCCCACGCCGCAAAACCTGCAAGGCGCCTGTGTCCACACAAGCCCATCTTTTGCAGGTTTTTTCTCTTCTTCAGCTTTTGCTTGAGAAGGCTTGAGTGTTGCAAGAGCACTCGCAACGGCTACTGATTTTAAAAAGTGTCGTCTAGAAATATTTTTTCTCATACATTTCCCCTTACCTGCCATTTACTTAAAAATGACTCCACTACTATAAAGTCTAGTAAGGACAAAATTATTTAGAAACGATAGTTGCAACGATAAAAAATATTTCATGAAGCTATCGATACTTTGAATATGCCTTGTATTCAGGCAAAAATGGGGTATCTTAGGGTCTAGTTATTGAAAATCGATACAAGAAAGGCAGTTATATGAGCTCATTTGACGTAAATGCAATTGAAGCAAGAGACATCACTGACCCAAAAGAAGGTAGAGAGTTTGTAAAGAGCTTTTTAAATGAAACTACCTTTTATCTTGCTACCTGTGGTAAAGACGGACAGCCTGCAAACAGACCTATGTCTTTAATCACCCACTTTGAAAATAAGCTTGTATTTGCTACCGCTAAGTACAAAGATGTGGCACATGAGATCTCAGAAAATCCTCGTATTTCTATTACCGCTTATATAAAATCTGTGGCTTGGGTGAGACTTGATGCAAAAGCAACCGCAATTGAGTCAGAAAAACTAGTACAACAGTTTAAAGATGAAAACCCAAAGCACTATGAGTTTTACCTCAGCTCAAATGATGAAGAAAACGCATTTTATGCACTTGAAGATGCAAAGTTTACAATGCATATAAAGGGTAAAGCTTATAGCGTTGCGCTCGCTTAACTAAAGGAGTTGTACGCGTGGCAGAACTTATTAGCCCAAAAAAGCTTAGAACAGATATTACAGATCCAAAAGAAGGTCTCAACTATATCATCAACTTTTTGCAGTCAAAAACTTGGTATTTATCAACTATTGATGAATACGGTTTTCCATATAGCAGGCCAATGTCTTTGGTGGTCTTACACGAAGGCCATCTTTACTTTGCAACTTCAAAGCAAAAAGATATGGTAAAGCACATTGCCTCACACAGTGAGGTGGGAATTTATGCTGCGATACATGGCTCAGGCAAGATGCGCCTGACTGCCCACGCTTACCCCTGTTATTCTGATGAGCTTGCGGCTATGTTTTACGAAGTTATGCCCCGCCACTATCTCAGATATGTGGGTGAGGACAAGTCTCAGGCACAGTTTTATAGGCTTGATGAGCTCAAGGCCGAATACATGGCAAACTATGTGAGCTATGCGATTACGCTTAAGTGAGAACCTTTAGAGCTTGGATAGACCTTAATCTGTTGAGTAATAATACTCTCAAGTTCGCTTACGTGTGAAATAATTCCTACCAGGCGTCTTTTATCAGCCAAATCAGCTAATACCGATAAGGCCTGACCTAAAGACTCCTGGTCAAGGGAGCCAAATCCCTCATCAATAAAGAGAGCATCAATATGGATGCCTCCAGCTGATTTCATAATGTAGTCACTCATACCTAGGGCTAGTGAGAGTGCTGCCTCAAAACTCTCTCCTCCAGAGAGCGAATTTACAGACCTTCTCTGTCCTGAAAAATGATCAAGCACATCTAAATCAAGGCCTGTTTGCTGTGCTAGGGTTTGTCCCTGATCTGAGCGCTTGAGCTCATAGCGCCCACTACTCATGCGCGAGAGTCGCTTATTTGCCTCATACAGCATCTGCTCAAAGTAAAATGCAAGCACATAGCGCTCAAAACTTACGCGCGTCTTTCCACTTACTTGGCCAAGTGCGGTTTGTACCAGTGCCTTAAGCTCTTCAAATTCTCTAAACTCCTCTGCTCTTCCTTCACTCAGCTCAGCTAGTGTTTTTTCAATTTGTGAGTTAATGCTGAGGCGAGAATGTATAAGGCTCAGCTGCTCTTTAAGACTTGCAAAGTTTTCTTTAACTACTTCAAGCTCATGTGCAAGCACTTCTTCACTCAGGTCTTTTTTGCTCAGTTTTTCTAAGAGTAATTTCTCTTCTGTCAAATAAGCCTCAAGCTTACTTGTTTGAGAGTAGAGCTCCTCTTGTGCCTCTTTTTCTTTTTCTTGAAAGCTCTTAAGACGTCTTTGCAGTAAATCTTTTTGTTTCAACGAGGCTTCAAGCTCTGTGGCAATTGAGTCCTTATCTTGCTCTTTGAGCTTTTGTCTTAAGTCTAAAAGACGAGTCTTGATCTCTGTAAGCAAGAGCTCTTCTTGCTTTTGGCTGAGTTCAAGTTCATGAAGGTCATCTTGTGCCTTAGCTAGAGAAAGTCTTTGGATTGGAACTTTAGTAGTAAGCACCTTATAGCGCTCAGTCTCTTTTGTAAGCACATCAACTTTTTCTTTAACCAGCTTACCCTTTGAGACGATCTCATCAAGTTTGTCCTTTAAAGTCTGAGCTATACTATCGTTAAAGTCGAGCTCAAGAGTTGCAAGTGACTCTTTTAGTGAGGCTTCTGATTTTTCAAGCTCTCCTTTTTTAGCAGCAAGTTTTTCTGAAGCTTGAGAGAGGTCTTTTTGAGCAGCGTCTGCTGCCCTTTGATAAACCTTAAGCTCTTCTTTACTTGGCGCACCCTCTATGGGGAGCGCTTTTTGAGGATGGTTTGTTGAGCCGCAGACCGGACAAGGCATACCTTCAGACAAATCACGCGCTAAAATTCCAGCCTGTTCATCATAAAAAAGCTGCTGAGCACTGATAAAAGTTTCCTGTTTGTGCTTAAACTCATGCTGATAAAGGGTGTATGTTTTTGAAAGATCCTGATAGGATTTTTTATCGAGCGCAAGTGCTGCCTCATCTTTTTGAAGCTTTTGCATGCGGCTAAAATCTTCTGCAAGCTTTTGCCTTATGTGAGTTTGTTGCTGCAGCTTTATGGGGCTCTCACTCAAGCCTTGCATCTCTTGATCAAGCTCATCCAAGGCCACTTTAAGTTTTTTGAGCTCTTCTTGTTTATTAGCTATCTTATGTGCGCCCTTAACTATCTGCTCTTCTTTAGCGCGGTAGGAAGCCTCTTGAGTATCAAGCTCGCTAAATAAAGTTTTAAGTGTTTGAAGCTCTGTGATGCGAAGCGAAAGCTTTTCAAAGCCCTCATCAAAGTTTTTTTGACTCTCTAAAAGCTCTAGACGAATCTTTTGAAGTGCCTGCTCTTTTTGTTCTGTAAGCCTTTGAGCTTCTTTTTTATAGGCCTCAAGCTCGCCTAAGCGCTTGATACTTGAAAGCTCGCCTTCAAGCGTATGTATCTGTGTTTGTAGCTCTTCTTGTCTAATGCTTAGCTCATTTTGCTCAGCACTATCTTGAGCGTTTAAGTCTTTAAGCGCACTCGCCAATTTTTCTGGAAAACTGAGCACACGTTCAATAAGACTTGAGAGTTCAATAGTTTTTTCTTCTGAAATCCCACTGAGCTCTATGCGCTTTGCGTTGAATACAAGCTCTTCATTTTGTTTTTGCAGCGCTTGCTCTGCACGCTTATAGCGCTCTTGCAAGCTTGTAGAAAACTCCTGCAAGAGATCAAGGTCTAAGAGCTGTTTAAAGATTTGTTCACGCTCTTTTGAGCTTGCTTGTAAAAGTTTTTGAAACTCACCTTGGGCAAGCATGGCTGATTGTTTAAACTGCTGAGCACTTAGTCCCAAAAGATCTTCAATAGGATTATCTTGAATTTTGTAAGCCTTGCGTCCTTCAGAGATAAGACCAAACTCAAAGACCTCAGGCTCCTGGGTAAAGCCCTCACCGCGCTTTTTTGGCCGCATATAGCTTGGAGATCTATACGCCTCATAGCGCTTGCCTTTTAAGTCAAACTGAAAGCGCACATAACTTTTTTGCTCAGGGCTTGCAAGGTCTGACCTAAACATATCCTTAGAGCGAGAACTTCCACTTGCCTGACCAAATAAGGCAAAACAAATGGCGTCAAAAATACTTGTTTTACCAGCACCTGTTGGACCGCTTATTAAAAAGAGCCCCTGATCATAAAAATTAGTAAAGTCAACACGCGTGATGTCAACAAAAGGACCAAAGGCTTCAAGCTCTAAATACACCGGACGCATAAGCTTAAACCTTTCCGTTTACCGCTTGATTGTAGCTCTCTTTTACCACATCTTTTTGACATGCGCTTAAGTCCATACCGTTTTGCTCGGCATAAAACTCCTCAAAGAGTTTCAAGTAGTCAGCCTCTTTAAGCTCTCTATCCATCGAACTTTGAGCACCCATCGCCTGGGTTCTTTTGTTATCAAAACTTAAAATCATGAGATTTGGATAGAGCTCACGTAAGGTATCCAGGGCTCCGTGAGGCTCAAACTCATCACGCAAAATTACCTGTACATAATCCTGGCGAGAAGCACTCTCCTCAGACTCAGTCTGAGCGATTACTTCTTTTAAGTAGCCCTTTATCTGCCTCATTTCATGTAAGGGCAAAAGCGGATGGAAGCTTAGTTTGGGTAGACAAGCTTCATCAAAATCAATTTGCACAAGATGTTTTTGAGGCCCAAGCTCTGAAAAAGAATACATGAGCGGAGAGCCACTGTACCTAATTGTGTCCTTATAAATTTTTTGAGGACGGTGCACGTGTCCTAAGGCGCAATAGTCAAAGTCTTCAAATAAGCTTGCATCCACGTTTTCTATGGTGCCAAGATTTATACGCTCAGAGTCTGATGTCTCTGGCCTGGTGCCTGCATAGGTAACAAAGAGGTGCGCCATAAGCACCCTTAAATCTGCATGGCTTTTATCCTCTCTAATTTGGGCCAGCAAGGCTTCAGTTGCTTCCTGCATATTTTCAAAGTGATCATTAAGAAGCCTTTGGGCATCCAAGTAGGTAAAATATGGAAGACTAAAAAGCGCAAGGCTCTTACCTTGTTTATCACTAATAATTTGAGCCTTCAAAGACTGCTCTAAGCTTGTAATAAAGTGAATGCCTTGTGTGTCTAGAAGCTTTGATGCAAAGGCAAGTCGTCTTGCAGCATCGTGATTTCCGCTAATAATATAGGTTTCACACTTGAGTGAAGCAAGCTCAGTTAAAAAATCATCAAGCAAACTTACTGCACCCTCAGGAGGATAGCCTGAATCATAGAGATCTCCTGCAATTAAGAGGGCATCAGGCTTTTGAGTTTTAACCAGATTAACAATTTGTCTAAGCACAAAGCGCTGGTCTTCAAGTAGGTTAAAGCCATTAACTTTTTTACCTAAGTGCAAATCAGCGGTGTGAAGAAGGCGCATAAGACGTGCCTACTAATTATTATTGTTGTTTTTATTGCTATTGTTAGCTGAGCTTGAATTTTCTTTGCTTTGGCCGGACTCACCCGTAAGGTTTTCATTGTCCTTACTAAAGCGCTTTACTTCCCATTTTGCGTTTTCTCCGCCTCTAATTAAAACAATGCGGTATGGGCTTACTGAGTTTCCGTCAACATAGGCATCATAGGTAATGATTTTACCTGGCTCATTAAACTCACTTAAGTCACCCGGGAAATTCCAGTATTCAGATTCTGGATTTAAAACAAGCCTATCAAGGTGATTCTTTGTTTCTTCTTTAATATAGCGCTCTGCTTCTTTGGCAGCCTTCATGCGTGCTTCCATATCGGTTGCCTCAAGATAGACCTCCCCTGGTGCTGGAGGCTTTGGTGCTGCAACAGTAGTGCTAACCGTTGACTGAGCATCTTGTTGTGTTTCAGCTTCCTTTTGCTTATCGCCACCACAAGCAGACAGTGAAAACAAACAAGCGCAAGCCAGTATGCTTACTATAAAAATCTTGGAATTAGAAGAAATACTCATTAAGTGAGCCTTTCGCTACGATATCTCTATTAGGCTCAATTTTATACCATTTTGGATATTTGTGTGAAAGAATGTGCCCACCCCTCGACGGCTAAGGATGAACCCACCTGTACCAGGTGGGTGCCCGCATTAAATCTTCCAGTTTCCACAACTAAGGAGGATATCTGTCCAACTTAAGATCTAAGGCTCCCTATATATTAACGTCGGTCCATCGCAGTAACACCGCGAAGGATGGGTTAATTAAATACTACTTGAAGCACGCCTTATTTCAAGTCTTGACTATATAAGTCATTTACTGTTAGATAAAAGTATGCGTGAAATCTTACTTATCACGTCCGTGATAGTTTGCAAGGCCTATAGCTGCTAGAAAGGCTAGCAGTGCCAGCAGACCAGATATTATTGCGACAGACATTTCAACAACTACCCTTCTAGTGCATTTAATCTTTATTTATCAAGCGTTGAAATCAAAATGTGAAATTTTTGTATAAATCTATTGTATGAATTTACAAAAATCTTGCAATAGCTTATTGCTTTAGTTTTCCAAATAGTTCATATTATCTTAGCTTGAATTTTCGTAGCTTAGGAGAGGGCTATGCCAGCGCGTTGGAAAAATATTTTACACAGCAATTATCGTAACGGCCTTGCAGCCTTACTCACATCTTGCGTATTTTGGTCATTTGCAGCCGTAGCTGCAGAATATGCATTCAAAAAAGGAAATATTACCCCGGAATTTTTAGTAGCACTAAGACTTCTCATGGCTGCTGTAATTATTTTGGTATTTTGCTTTATTAAAGAAGGCACAAAGATCTTTTCGGTCTTTAAACGCAAGCGGGATATCTTCTTCTTATTTCTATATGGCGTAATTGGTATTGCACTTTGCCAGTTTGCCTACTATAAATGCATTGCCTATTCAGATGCAGGAACTGCAACCGTCCTAGAGTTTGCAGCACCTGTCTTTACTATAGCTACCATTGCAATTACCTCAAGACATATGCCATCTAAGGGAGCTATGCTTGCCTGCGTATTTGCAATTCTTGGTGTGTTTATGATTTCAACAGGCGGAAACCCTCATAACCTTATCTTAAGTAAGGAAGCAATTTTTTGGGGTCTTATTGCGGCTGCAGCAGTAACCGTCTATACCCTCTCGCCTACTCAGCTTTTGCAAGAGCACTCAACTGAGGTAGTTCTTGGCTGGGGTACACTCTTTGGCTTTTTGTGCATTGTTCCCTTTGTAAAGCCTTGGAACCATATACCTACTTTTGACCTCTTTGACTTTTCTCTAGCAATTATCGTCAATGTAATCATGGGAACAATACTGTCCTTTAATTTGTTTATGAAAGGTCTTAAAGCAGTAGGCGCTACAAAGTCAGGACTCTACCAGTCTATCGAGCCATTAATAGCAACTATTTTATCTGCAGTGCTTTTGGGCTCAACATTTAATGTAAATGAGCTCACCGGCTTTGCCCTTATTTTACTTGTGCCATTTATTATGGAAATGAAGGCGCTTCCATTTAAGCGCAAGCCCAAAAATTTAATCACTGAACACTAGTGATCTTGAGGCTTTTTTCTAAGCTTGTATAAGGCGCTGCCAAGCATATGTGCAACAAAGGCAAGGCCAAAATATATGAGGCCATATATGCCTGCAGCGCTCCCCATAATATAAAAGCCCACTGGTACCCATATAAGCACAAGAATTACCAAGAAAAACCAGCTAAATCCAAGTAAAAGAGAATATATAAAGGAACATGCGAAGACTACAAGCGGGATTGCTCCAAGCAATATAAACATCGCGCTTCCCGTGTCTACCATAAAGCCAAGTGGCAGCACGTAAAAACATGCTGCCAAAACCAGGTAATATGCGATAGTCTTCTTAAATCTACTGGGCTTATTCATAGCTATAAACAGAAGATAAAGGTGTCGATAATAAAGAGCGGAACCAAAATGGCAAGAGCCCAGCCCATATATCCAAAGAAGCTTGGCATCTTTGCACCATTTGAGTCTGCAATGTTTTTAACCATCATGTTTGGTGCATTACCAATGTAGGTGTTTGCACCCATAAATACCGCACCAGCACTAATTGCTAGCAAGAGCTGTGGCGCAACAGTTCCTACGGTAGCTACCACACCCTCAGCTGCTCCAAGGGAGCCTGCAAGGGTTAGGAAGACAACATAGGTTGGTGAGTTATCCAAAAATGATGAGAGCGCTCCGGTTACCCAGAAAAATTGCCAAGGCTCACTTACCCCGAGGCTTGCTCCGTGAGCACGAAGGAGTGCAAGTGCTGGGATCATGGTAATAAAGATACCAATAAAGAGCTTTGCAACCTCTGCAATTGGCTCGTAGTTAAAGTCATTGATCTCACGCACACGATTTGACGTGGTCTTAAGAGAGAGAAATGCGGCAAGTAAAATCAAAATGATTTGCGTAAAGTACTCAATACCAATATGGATATCATCAAAGACCATAAAACCGTAGGTCTTAGAAGTCTCTGGGTTAATAAAGAGATCCATCTTTCCCATAGAGCCGTTTAGGATAACAGCAATGATAATAATTAAGAGGTATAAGAAGTTTTGTTTACCCTCAATGGCAAGCTTAACGCGCTCTTGGCCGTCAAGTGAGTCTTTAGGGCTTCTTCCCTCGTCAAGCTCTTTTTTGTAAAAGTGTCTGTCCATTAAAAAGTAAACGAGCAGTAATACTACTGAGTTAAAGAGCATAAGTGGCCACATATGTACTAAAGTCCAAAAGAATGGAACTCCTCTTAAGTAGCCTAAAAAGAGTGGAGGGTCACCTAAAGGTGTAAGAGAGCCTCCTAAGTTTGCCACCATAAAAATAAAGAAGATAATGGTGTGTGCCTTGTATTTTCTCCACTTATTGGCACGCAAAAGCGGTCTAATAAAGAGCATTGCAGCACCGGTGGTACCAATAAATGAGGCGAGAATTGTACCGATAGTTAAGATCAGCATGTTCACTCTGGTTGTACCAATCAAGGTACCCGTGATAGCAATACCACCTGATACGACAAAGAGACCAAAAAGCAAGACAATAAATGGAATATAGTCAAGCACAATGCTTTCTACCAGCTGATAGCCAAGAGTTTGAATCCCAAAAAATATACCAAAGGGAAGCATAAACAATACTGACCAAAAAATAGCTACATGTAGCTGATGTTTTTCCCACCATTCAGGTTTAAACAGCGGAAAAAGAGCAATGGAGAGCAGCATACCAACAAAAGGTATAATGCTCCACATTGGAAGCATCTGACCTAAATCCATAATTTTACATCCTTTACCAATAAAAAAGCAGCCCGTTTTGGATTGGGCTGCTCTTACTATACGTCAAATTTTAGATAATTTGAAAACTATTCGACTAGCGGATAGATAGTCCCAGCTCTTTAAGCTGTCTAGAGCTTACTTCATCTGGGGCACCACTCATAGGGTCTGCACCTGAAGAGGTCTTTGGAAATGCAATCACATCTCTAATAGAATCTGAGCCGTTTAAGAGCATGCAAACTCTGTCAAGACCAAGTGCAATTCCTCCGTGTGGTGGAGCACCGTACTTGAGTGCTTCAAGCAAAAAGCCAAAGCTCTCATTTGCGCGCTCTTTAGTAAAGCCTAGGCGCTCAAGCACGCGAAGTTGGAGGTCAGACTCGTGGATACGAAGCGTTCCACCGCCTGCCTCAAAGCCGTCCATAACAAAGTCGTAGGTGTATGAACCAACGCTCAAAGGATCGCTTTCAATCTTATCGAGGTCCTCCTTAAGTGGAAGGGTAAATGGGTGATGCTCTGCAGTGTAGCGCTTTTCTTCCTCGTCATATCTAAACATTGGGAAGTTTACCACCCATAAGAAGTCATGGCCTTCTCGCTTAATACCTAATACGTCTACTAAGTGAAGTCTGAGTGCACCCAGTACGCTGTTTACCAAGTCTCTATCGTCAGCACCAAAGAGTAAGAGGTCTCCTGGCTCAACATTGAGCTCACTTTGTAGTGCATCAAGCTCATCTTGTGTTAAGAACTTTTTAATAGCACTCTTTACCTCTCCTACTGTTGTGTACTGAATCCAAGCCATACCCTTTGCACCCTGCTCCATAGCAAAGCTGCCAAGCTTATCAATTTCACCGCGGGAGAGGTCTCCTCCACCCTTAGCGTTGATAACCTTAACAACACCGCCATTTGAGAGTGCGCCAGAAAATACCTTAAACGAAGAGTTCTTAAAGATGTGGGATACATCTTGGAGCTTTAGATCAAAGCGAGTATCTGGTCTATCTGAACCGTAGGTATCCATAGCAGCTTTATACTGCATGCGTCTAAGCGGAGTTTGAATCTCTACGCCAAGCTTTCCAAATACTTCTTTAAAGATATCTTCCATTGTATTTAAGATATCTTCTTGGTCAACAAAAGACATCTCAATATCAACCTGGGTAAATTCAGGCTGTCTATCTGCACGAAGGTCTTCATCTCTAAAGCAGCGAGCAATTTGGTAGTAGCGCTCAACACCAGCAACCATCAAAAGCTGCTTAAAGAGTTGAGGAGACTGAGGAAGCGCATAAAAAGAACCAATGGCATTTCTTGAAGGAACAATAAAGTCACGAGCACCCTCAGGAGTTGATTTAGTTAGAATTGGAGTTTCAACGTCCAAAAAGCCACGGGCCTCAAGCGCGTTTCTCATAGCATGAGTAAAGTCATTTCTCAGCTTAAGTGCCTTATAGAGCTCAGGTCTTCTTAAGTCAAGGTAGCGATATCTGAGGCGAGTTTCCTCAGAGGTGTCGATACCATCTTCAATTGCAAAAGGTGGAGTTAAAGAAGTGTTAAGTACCTCAATAGCTGAAACTAATACCTCAACCTCACCGGTAGGCATATTTGGGTTTACCGTACCCTCAGGCCTCTCACGCACCTTACCACTTACTAAAATAGGCCACTCTGGTCTAATGCGCTCAGCCTCTTTAAAGGCCTCTCCCGAATGATCTGGGTCAAAGGTACACTGGGTAAAACCCTCGCGGTCTCTTAGGTCAACAAAGATAAGTCCACCGTGGTCTCTACGACGTGCTACCCATCCGCTTAGCTTAACTTCTTCACCAATATTTGCACTGGTGAGCTCTCCTGCAGTATGAGTATGCATGGAAAACATCTTTGGCATAGGTACAAAACTCCTTTAAATAAATTTTAAACGTATTATTTGATAATACTAAATTATAGGACTATATGAGCGGCAAGATTATCATACGCCACAAGCTCTTCAGTTCCTTTATCCATATCCTTAAGTCTAACGCTCTTTTGAGCAATCTCATCCTCGCCCAAAATTGCCACATAGGCAACCTGTAATTTGTTTGCAAGTTTAAGCTGAGACTTTAAAGACCTGCCCTGATAGTCAGTTTCAACTACAAAGCCCTCAGAGCGCAGGCGCTGGACAACAAAAAAGGCCTCAGCCTTGGTGTGCTCATTTGGGTAGGCCACATAAATTTGCTTTTGTCTTGGATGAGCTGGGAGTGCCTCTTGGTCTTCAAGTGCAAGTAGTATTCTTTCCATACCCACCGCAAAGCCAAGGGCTGGAGTAGGCTTGCCACCAGAAATCTCAATAAGCTTATCGTATCTACCGCCGCCACCAATAGCATTTTGAGCACCAAGGCCATCTTTTACCTGAATTTCAAAGACGGTGCGCGTGTAGTAATCAAGGCCGCGTACTAAGCGTGGATCTTCTTCATAAGAAATACCTGCAGCGTCTAAATAACTCTTGAGCTCCTCATAGTGCTTTTTGCACTCATCGCAGAGACGATCTTTTAAAAGTGGGGCATCTGCCATGATTTCTTGTACGCGCTCGATCTTGCTATCAAAGGCACGAAGCGGATTGAGCTCTGCCTGTCTTAAGGTTTCTTCTGGAAGCTCATCTTTATACTTAAGCAGATAGTCTTGGATCTCTTGTCTGTACTGTGGTCTGCAGTTATCATCGCCAAGCGTATTGATTAAAAGTGTGAGCGAATCTTTTTTAAGGCCGGCGCGCTCAAAGAATTCCATAAGCATAATAATTACTTCTGCGTCCGCCATAACATCAGGTGCCCCAAGACACTCTGCACCAATTTGGTGAAACTGACGCAGACGTCCGCGTTGCTGGCGCTCTGCTCTAAACATAGGGCCTGAATACATGAGTTTAATGGGGGCAGAACCCGGCATAATAAGTGAGTGCTCTAAGACCGCACGCACTACAGAAGCAGTACCTTCTGGTCTTAGTGCAAGTCTTTGGTCTGCCTTTAAGCTTTCAGCCTTACCAGCAGCTACCTTTGAGTAGCCGTCTGGAGAGAGTACTCTAAACATCTCTTTTGACACCACGTCACTTGACTCACCAATACCGTGCACAAAAACATCCAGATGCTCAAAGAGAGGAGTTTCAATATAGAGGTATCCGTAGCGAGAAAAAATCTCATCAGCTCTCTCTGTTAAAAACTTCCAATTAGCATATGCTTCTGGCAGGAGGTCTTCGGTGCCGCGTGGTGCACGTAATGCCATCTTGATTAGTCCCTTCTTCTAGCTTTTAGCTGTATAAAAACTATAATTTATAGTGTGAACATGCAAAACGCATGAACTGGTTTGTTTCTTTTTCTTTTTTAATGCTTGTAGACTCACCGTGTCCAGGATATACCTTTAGCCCCTCGTTGAGTTTAGAAAGCTTAATTAAAGATTTAAACATCTGGATTTGGTTACCGCTCTCAAAGTCAGTTCTTCCCATGGAGCCGGTAAAGAGGGTGTCTCCAGTAAAAATATCGTGCTCATTATAGAGACAGATGCCACCTGTGGTGTGACCTGGGGTGTGAAGCACTTTAAGGCTGGTAAAAGAAAGTTTGATCTCATCGCCATCTTTAAGCACTACATCTGCACCCTTGATAGGACCTGGGGTAAAGCCGTTGACTACTCCGGTATATGCAAACTCTTTAGGACTTTTTGCAGCCTCTAGGTCAGCTTCATGAATATAAATTGGAGCGCCCGTCTTATCTTTAATAAACTGAGCCGCACCAACATGGTCACAGTGGCGATGGGTCAAAATAATTGCCTCAAGCTCAAGGCCTTCAAGCTCTAAGAGTAAGACTTGACCCGCATGACCTGGGTCAATAATGCAAGCCTTTGAACCCTCATATAAAATGTAGGCATTTGCTTGGTAGTCACCAGTGGGAATAATTTTTAGTTTATATGACATCTCTCACCTAATTTTTCTTCTTAGTATGTGCGCCTTCGCCAGGCTGCAGACGACGAGCGTTTCTCACGCCATCAATCTGTTGAACTTTTCTTAAGAGTGCGTCTAGTCTTGAAATCTCTGTGAGCTCAAGTAAAAGACGCATTTCTGCCACACCACTTTTATCAGTAAAGGTGGCGGCCGATAATATATTTACATCACTATCAGAGATAGCTACCGTAATGTCTTGAAGGAGCCTCATACGGTCAACCGCTTCAATAACAATCTCAACCTGCGAGTTAGATTCCTGATCACTGTCCCAGCTTACAGCCACTAAACGCTCAGGGTGGCGCTCAAGATTGGTTACGTTTGGACACGAGCTTCTGTGAACACTTATGCCTCTACCGCGGGTAATAAAGCCAATGATGTCATCTCCCTTAACCGGGTTACAACAGTGCGCAAGCTTGACCTTCATGTCTGTGTTTTGGTCGCCCTCAACAATAATGCCTGCACTTGCACTTTGCTTTTTCTTTTGTTGGCTCTTTGAGCGCGGTGGCTTCATAGGAAGCTCAAAAGATAAGAGTGCACGCTTTTCAGCCTCAAGTGCTGGATCTTTTTCTTTTTCTAAGAGCTGAGCTGCCCTGTTTGCAACCCCTCGTGCAGTAACCTTATTTGTACCAATAGCAGCAAATAGGTCATCTACACTTGAAAGCCCAAGTGAGCTTGCCGTCTCGTTAAGCGCACGCGTTGAGCGAGAGTTTGAGATACCATAGCCACTTTTGCGCATCTCTTTAGCAAGCATATCTTTACCCGCAGCCGTGTCATCAGTTTTTGCTACCTTTGCAAAGTAACTTCTAATCTTTGACTTAGCTGAAGGAGTTTTAACCATATTAAGCCAGTCGCGAGAAGGACTGGAATTTTTCTGGGTAATAATCTCTACCCTATCACCCATCTGCAGCTCATATGAAAGCGGGACAACCGTGCCGTTTACCTTTGCCCCCACACAGTGGTGTCCTACCTCAGTGTGGATGGTGTAGGCAAAGTCAATTGGAGTTGAGCCAAGACGAAGCGAGATAACCTCACCTTGAGGGGTAAAGACAAAGACTTCTGTATCAAAAAGATCAATCTTTAGTGACTCAAGGTATTCTTGAGGATCTGACATATCATCTTGAGACTGCCAGTCAAGCGTTCTCTTAAGCCATCCAAGTTTTGCATCCAAAGACTGAGCTTCTGAATCTTTTGAGCTACTTGAGTTTCCGGCCTGCTTATATAGCCAGTGAGCGGCGATACCATATTCAGCCTGGCGATGCATCTCCTCGGTGCGAATTTGCACTTCAAGTGGACGCGCAGCAGGACCTAAAACGGTTGAGTGAAGCGACTGGTACATATTAAACTTTGGCATTGCAATATAGTCTTTAAAGCGCCCCGGCATTGGTTTCCAGAGTGCATGCAAAACGCCCAGTACCGAATAACAATCCTTAACGCTCTCACAGATTACTCTAAGTGCAATCAGGTCATAGATTTCTGAGAAGTCCTTACCCTTATTTTTCATCTTTTGATAGATGGAATAGAGGTGCTTAGGACGGCCAGTAATACTAAAGTTTTCTACCGTGCCTTCAAGCTCATGCTGAAGCTGGTCAATAGTCTCATTTAAGTAGCGCTCACGAGCCACCCTTGACTCAGAAACCATACGCGAAATTTGCTGGTAGCGCGCAGGCTCCAAATAAAAGAAGGCTAAATCTTCAAGCTCCCACTTTATAGAAGAAATTCCCAGGCGATTTGCAAGCGGAGCATAAATCTCCATGGTCTCTTTTGCCTTAAAAATTCTTCTATCTTCAGGAAGCGCCATTAAGGTGCGCATATTATGCAGGCGGTCTGCGAGTTTAATAATAATAACGCGAATATCTTTAGACATCGCTAAAAACATCTTGCGCAAGTTATTTGCCTGCTGACTTGAGAGGGAGTCAACCTCAATGTTGGTAAGTTTGGTAACCCCGTCAACAAGCTCTGCCACCCGCGCATTAAAGAGTTGGGCGATAAGTTTTAGCGAGGTATCAGTATCTTCAACGGTATCGTGTAAGACAGCTGCAACAATGGTTTCTTGGTCCATGTGCATCTCAGCCAAAATAATACCAACCTCTATAGGGTGGTTAATGTAGGGCTCGCCAGATCTTCTTTTTTGGTCTGCATGTTTAAGCGCTGCAAACTCATAGGCATGAACAATAACTTTCACTTGTTCATCGCTTAAGTATTTTTCGCAGAGCTCTTTGAGCTTATCAAAGCTATCTGCCTGGGGAACTTCTAGTGCCTCTTTAGAGAGCTTTTCTTCAAGCTCTTCACGAGTCTCATCGCTCCACTTAGTGGCACTGTCTATGTTATCTAAAATATCGTGTGACATCCTTAAAGGCACCTCCCTACACGTTCAATTAATGCTAACTGTTAATCCTACCTCATATGTAGCAACAATTTCAGGCTTATGGTGTTATTGGCCTAATAAATCTATCGAGAACATCTTTTGGCGAGGCTGATAAAATCCATTCCTTAAACTCAGCAAAGGCATCCTTAGACTTAAGCCCCTCTAAGTATCTAATCGAGTTTTCTAAGTCCACATGCTCTGGATTTTGCACCATAAAGATTCGTCGAGCAAAGCCGTAGCCTTGGGTATGTAAAAATCCAAGCTCCTTAAAGATGGATATTCCGTTTGAAACTGACTTTTCATCCAAGAGTGCTCGCGGTTCCATTTCAAGTGCAAGCTGGGCAATTTCAGAATTAGTTTTAGAAAAGCCCTCATCACCCGCTTCTTGAGCTAAACTTCTTAAGGTTTTATAGAGTGCCGATAAGTCACGTTTTTCAGGAGCTCCTGACTCTATAATGCGCTCGTTAATGCGAGCGTCTTGTGCACCAAATAAGAGGTGCACCCAGGCCTCCTGCCTGTCTCGTCCCGCACGCCCTGACATTTGATTGAACTCAACAAAACCAAAGGGCAGGTGGTATAAGATAACGTGGCGCACATCGGGAAGGTTAACTCCCTCGCCAAAGGCACTCGTTGCAATAATGGTGCTCAAGCTTGAGCTTCTAAAAGCACTCTCAACAGCGTCTCTATCTTTTCTGCTCAAACCTGCATTATAAAAAGCAATCGAGTTTGCAAGGCTTGGAATCTTTTTTCGCAAGTCTGAGGCCAGGCGAATTGACTGCTCACGAGAGTTAACGTAGACAATACATTTTTCACCTCGGGCAACAATGCTTGTGAGCCGCTCATCTTTTTGTTTGTTTTGTCTGCCATCATCAAGGCGAAGATTTTCTCTCACGCTTCTGTCAACTACCAGGGTGTCTATTGAAAGTAGCTCTTGAATTCTCTCAGCAACCTCAGCGTTTGCAGTAGCAGTTACGGCAAGCGTTTGAGGGTTTCCCAAAGAGACGAGCACTTCAGGGAAGTTATTGTAGGCAGAGCGGTGGCCACCCTTTGCCAAACCTGCATGATGCGCCTCATCAACAACCACAAAGCCCACGTGTGCGCTTCTCTTAAACTTCTCACTATGAATGGTAAAAAACTCAGGGGTCGTTAAAATTACATGAACTCTATCCTGAGATAGGTCATCAAAGATTTCTTGGCGCTCCTCTTGAGAGCTCTCTCCTGTTAAGACCTTTACCACTAGCCCAAGTGATTCAAAGTCTTCAGTTAAATGAAAGGCTTGATCAGAAACAAGCGCTCTCAGTGGATACACAAAGACTGAAGCTTTTTTCTTTAAAAGTCCCATACGAGCTGCATGTACGTGAAAGAGTAGTGACTTTCCTCGACCCGTAGCCATGATGCACAGTACCGATAAGCCCTCATCAAGCTTTTGCAGTACATCTGCTTGTGCAGGTAAAAATGGGTTATCTCCAATAAATTGCTTGCGCAAGCGCTCAGTAAGTTCTGAAGATGAGAGCTTGTTGAGCTCTTCTCGTCTGCGCTCAAGCTTAAGCTCAGTCTGCTTGGCTTCTTCTTCAAACTCTTCAGCATCTATTTGTGCCTTATATACCTTGATGTTTACGCCAAGTGCCTTATCGCCCCCACCAGTAACCTCACTTACCAGCGCATAGTACTTGGTTCCGCCATCTATTGCAGGAGCGAGTGCCTGAGCAATCCTGCGGTTTAGGTAGCCAAGCTGAAAGCCCTCTTTACTCAGGACTGCTATCGCGTTTTCATCATAGGGATTGTTTGCCTCGCGCACTAAGTTAAGCTTGTCTTTTGGCCTTAAGCCCAAGATATGTGTAGCTCTATCCTCAAAGCTTACGCCTGCAATTTTGGTAAAAAAGCTATCTGCCTTTGTGATACCAGAAAGCTCACCAGAGGCCAATATTTCATCGCGCTTATCAAAGAGTGAGTTGAGAAGTTGGGCCACTTGAGTGCTCTCTTTTGCCTCAGACTCTTTAAAAATAATGTCTTTGACCATGAGCTTAGGCTTGGTCTTACCCATCCATGTCTCAGCCACAGCCTCAAACACGATATCAACCACACCGCTATAGTCTACAAGCTTTTCTACATCAGGCACCCTAAACATAATGCAGGCTACCGTATTAATGCCGTCTGTAACATTAAAGCGCAGGTGCTCCCCTTCTTTTCCAACGCGTCCTCTATTGTTCATCAATACATTTCGCGCTACAAAAAGTGGCACCTTATTGCCCTGACCAAAAGGTCTTAAGGCATCAAGTGAGCTAATTTCTTCAATGTTCATCTGAGAGAGCTTTACTTCAGCGTCAAGTTCTATAACATCAGTAAAGTCCTCATCAGAGATATCTTGCATAACCTCTTCAAGGCGCTCTCTAAAGGCATCAAGGTTTGCAGCGTCCATGGTAGCGCCTACTGCACCCGCATGTCCTCCAAATTGAATAAGCAAGTCAGAGCACTGCTCAATAGCTCTAAAGAGATCAACTTGTCCCACACTTCTACCAGAGCCTCGTGCAACGCCGTCAGAAATGGTAAAGATTAACACAGGAACGTGGTAGCGGTTAGTAATACGGCTTGCAACAATGCCTTTTACGCCCTCATGCCAGCCCTCGCCACCAATCACAATGCATCTCTCGCCATTGTAGCTTGCCTCAACCTTATTGAGTGCTTCTTCTGTAAGGTCAGCCTCATAGCTTCGTCTAAGCTCATTAATTTCTTCAAGTTTAAGAGCTAAGGCTTCAGCCTCAATACTGTCTTTAGAGATTAACAGCTCAAGGGCATACTTTGGATCAGACATCCTTCCTGCTGCATTCAGGCGCGGGATGATAGAAAAAGAAAGAGCATCTGCATTAATGCTTGAAAGGTCAAGTTTGCAGTGCTTTGCAAGGGCGATAAGGCCAAAGCGCTTAGTCTGGCGCATCTGCTCAACACCGTCTTTTACAATCGCCCTGTTTTCACGGTTGAGCTCCATCATGTCAGATATTGTGCCTAAGCAAGCAATCTCTGTGTAGCTTCTCCAAAGCTCAGGCTGGCCCATCTTTTGTGAGAGGGCGCAGATAGCCTTTAAGGCAACGCCCACACCAGCAATTTCGTGTGACTCATTTTCTGGATCGAGCTTTGGGTCAATAACCGGAACGCCCTGGGGCACAAATTCTGAGGGCTCGTGGTGGTCAGTAATGATGACATCTACACCTTGAGACTTTAAGTACTCGACCTCATCTTTAGCGGCAATACCAGTATCAACTGTGATAATAAGGCTTGGCTTAGAACCCTCACGCACGCGCTCTAAGACTTCTTTTGAAAGACCATATCCCTCATCAAAACGTCTTGGTATGTAGGCGTCTACATTTGCTCCAAGCTCAATCAGACCACCAGCCATAACTGTGGTAGCAGAGATACCGTCAACATCAAAGTCACCTAAGACCGCGATCTTCTCGCCCGAATTAATAGCCTTAATAATGCGCTCAACGCCAGCTTGCATGTTTGGAATAAGGTAGGGGTCTTTAAAGTCGCGCTCAAGTGAGGGATGCAAAAAAGCCTGAGTGTCCTCAGGCTTAATATTGCGAGCTGCTAATACAAGGCTGGGCAGATATCCTAGACCAGAGGCCTCGGATATCTTTTGGACGGCTAAAGGATTAAACTCTTTTAGACGCCAACGCTTTTTCCCAACCCTGTTGTTCATAGTATGTACCTACTTTTCTTTAGGCCTTTTGTTGTCCAAACTTCTTTTGAGCTTTTTTCCACTCAGGCTCTAAACCCTTCCAGAGAGCATAGAGTGGAGTAGCAATACCAATTGATGAGTAAGAACCTAAAATCAAACCAAGTGACATTGCAAATGCAAAGTCTTTAAGAGTTTCTCCACCAAAGAAGAGCATGGCTACAACTGGTACCAAGGAGGTAATGGTGGTGTTAATAGTTCTTACAAACACCTCGTTAAGTGAGGTGTTGGCAATTTGCATAAAGGTTTTGCCCTGGCTAAATGTTTTATCCTGAGCGTTTTCATTAATACGGTGAAATACTACGACCGTATCATAGAGTGAGTAGCCCATGATGGTAAGGAGCGCTGCAATAACATTTGGCGTTACCTCAAAACCAGTCCAAGCATAGACACCCGTTAAGATTATCAAGTCATGAAAGAGTGATGAGATACCAGTAATGGACATCTTAAACTCAAAACGAATGGTAATCCAAGCAATAATTAAACCAATTGCAACTAAAAATGCAATAAGTGAAGACTTTGAAACGTCTGCTCCCCATCCAGGACCAATGGTGGTAACGGTATAGGAGTCTTGTCCAAGTCCAAGTTTTTCTGCAACCTTAGCCGCATCCTGGTTTGCCTGATTAGGGTCAACCACAGCAGTTCTTACCAAGAAACCTTCTTGGTTATCGGTAAGTGCGGTTTGAACAAGTGCCTCACTTTGGCCTTGTTCAGCAAATGCCTCACGCATTTGTTCTGTTGTTACAGATCCGGTGCCCTTAAAGTCAATTGAGGTACCACCAGAAAATTCAATACCAAAGGTAAGACCTCTAGTAACAATTCCTACCAGTGATAAGACAATAAGAATTGCAGAGATAACTAACATGACATTACGAGCTTTAAGAAAAGGAATCTCGCGTTTAAACTGACTAGCCACGGATAGCTCCCTTCTCTTTAGCCTTTTGGTCTAGACCATATTGATGGTCCTTTTTAACGCCCCAAAATCCTGGAGCCTTAGGAATTGCCTTATGTGCAAGTAAGTTAAGTGCTGGTTGCTTAAATAAGAACATTGCAAAGATATCGCAAATAACACCAAGTGCTAAGGTAAGTCCAAATCCTTTTACAGGTCCTACTGCAATAAAGAAGAGGGCAAGTGCGGACACGAGCGATACGATATCAGCGTCAAGAGAGGTACCAATACCGTGGCGTGCACCGTTAGAAGCAGCACTCTTAATTGAGTGTCCCATACGCAGCTCTTCTTTAAATCTTTCAAGTACCAAAATTGAAGAGTCAGCAGCCATACCAATGGACAGTACGATACCTGCAATACCAGGAAGTGAGAGGGCAAATACACCAAAGTGTGAAAGTCCTGCCAAAATTCCGAGATAGATAATTGCAAATACCAACAAAGATCCAAAGGTTAAAAATCCAAGTCCCTTATAGAAGAAAAAGAGATAGATTGCTACAAGTGCAAAGCCAAGGGCAATAGCCATAAGTCCTTGTGTGAGAGACTCTTGACCAAGGGTTGGTCCTACAACTCTTGACTCAGAATAATCAA
>JASBYZ010000014.1 GCA_029983705.1 Coriobacteriales bacterium | reverse complement strand
ACATTAAACTCTTCTCACTTCCGCAAGAAAAAGAGGCAGCACGCTGGGCTTTTGAGCACAATGAGGTTGTAGGGGCTGGAACCGGTGAATTTCCAATTTGCGAAGGACGCTATTATCCAGTAGCTGCAAGCGATAAGGTGCGTGGCGTTATAGGTGTTTCAATGCGTACCGGCTTTTTAAATCAGGAACATAATGCCTTTTTGAACATGGTGGTAAGTCAAACTGCCCTAGCATTTGAGCGCCAGCTCTTAAACGAAGAACACAGGCGTGACCTCAGAGAAGCGCAGCTTGAATCCATTCGTGGTAGCTTTGCCTCTTCACTTTCCTCATATGCTGCATCATCTACCAGTATTTTAAGTCAGGCAATTGATCTGCTTATGACCATGAGAACAAATAATTACGACAGTGGCAGCTATTATGAGGAAGCAATTGCGCTGGTTCGCCAAGAGAGTATTTTGATAAAGCGCTACATTGATGCGCTCCACTCAATTTTGCAGTTTAAAAATGATGATGAGGCTACCTTTAAAGGTATGGACTTTGCAATGCTTGTAAAGTCAGCCATTAAAAAGACCAAAGAGATTTTGCCTGAAGCGCATATAAATTTTGACGACAGAAACATTCAAAACCAAATCTTTGGTGATAAGTACATGCTTCAAATGGCAATTTCAAACCTTATTACCTATGCAGTGCTGCACAGTCCTAAGGGAAGCCGCATTGATGTCTCGGTAAAAATATATAAGGGACAGGCAAGTGTTTCTGTAGCTGATGAGCAAGAAAACCTAGAAGTGTCAGATTTAAACGCTGTGCTTTCAAAAGAGTATATTAACAAGCGCCAAAAGGAGCAAAGCGATTTAGTTGAGCGTCTTGCTGCACATGCAAAAGCGCTTGATGCAAATAAGTCAGTAAGTATTGAGCATATAGCTAAGGCTCCTCAAATTGATGACGATATCTTACGCGCAGCAGATGCAAGTGAGATTGAGCGTCAAGCTGAAGAAGAGCAGAAGTATTTTGACCTGCAAAAAGCAAAGCATTCACCCGACCGCGCATATTTAATCTTAGCTGCCGTAGCCTTTAGGGCTCATGGAGGCAGTGTTAGGGTACGAAAAAGACTAGGCGGAGGAGCCGTAAGTACCGCGTGGTTTAACAATTAAGGATTAAGATATGGAACTTCTCAGTGCATTAGGTCTCTCAATTCCTGCAGGCCTCAATGCGTATATACCGCTCTTAGTGCTTTCTATTGCATCTAAGCTTGGACTCATTCAATTAAGTGAGCCATTTACTTTTCTGGGTGAGTGGTGGGCTATGCTTGTAATTGCTGTGCTCTTAATTATTGAGCTTGTGGCAGATAAATTTCCTGTTGCAGATAGCATTAATGATGCCATTCAAACCTTTGTAAGGCCTGTAGCTGGAGCTCTAGTTGCACTTGCGGCATCTGGAAATGTTGATACTATTAATCCAATCCTTATTGGTATTGCTGGTCTTGTCTTGGCAGGAGGAGTTCATGCGGGTAAATCAAGCGTGAGAGTTGCCGCTAACACTTCTACAGCAGGTATATCTGCTCCAGTTCTTTCAACAGTAGGAGACATAAGCTCTCTTGGAATTTCTATTATTGCAATAGCTGCTCCTGTATTAATTATTTTGGTAATAATACTTTTACTGGTAGCCTTTCTTACCTTACGAAAATTTTTTAAATCAGCAGCTCATAAGGTAAGATCTTTTGATTCTTCAAGTGATAAACATTCTGATGACTATGATAGACGCATATAAAACTATTGAAGGCACAAGTGTATCTGAGTTTGAAGAGAAAAAATCTAAGTTTATAACTCACATGGCGCATGTTGAAAGCGAAGAAGAAGCCACAGACTTTATTACAGAGATAAGAGAAAAATATCCTGACGCTCGGCATCACTGCTATGCATATATTTTAAATGAGCAAAACAGGGTGAGGTACAGTGACGACGGTGAACCTCAAAAGACAGCAGGCCTTCCCATCTTAACCGTGCTTGAAGGTGCAGATTTAAAAGATGTAGTTGCAGTTGTTGTAAGATATTTTGGCGGTACCTTACTTGGTACTGGAGGTTTGGTGCGGGCGTATACAAGAGGTCCGCAAGACGCTTTAGCAGAGGCTACAGTTCTTGAGATGAAAGAGCTTGTACGTATAGAAATTACTACAAGCTATGACAAACTTGAACAAACAAAGTTTGTACTTGAGCAACAGGGTGCACAAATTGACGATATATCATACACAGATAAAGTCTCTCTGCGCGCTACTATGCTTAAAGAGGTAAAAGAATCGCTTGCGCCAGTCTTACAAGAGCTATTTAGTGGCGAGAAGTATTATGAGTTTAGCCCTGTATTTACCGGAGTATTTTAAACAAATGAGGCGCCCGCATGGGCGCCTCATATTATTGCTTAGCAAAACGTTTTAACTACCAGATTTGTACACGCTTATCTTCTGGTAGGTACATACCATCACCTGGTTTAATATCATAGGTACTATAAAACTCATCCAGGTGCTTCAGTTGAACATTACCTCTCAGAGGTGCTGGAGCATGAACATCAACAGCTAAGAGCATCTGTGCGTATTCTTCAGATGACTTAAATCTCCAAACGCGCGCCCAGTTCTTAAAGAACTCATCAGCATTATAATCATCTTCCATCTTTGCAGCTTCAAGTGCGCAAGAAATACCACCAGCATCAGCAATGTTTTCACTTACCGTAAGTGTTCCATTAACCTCTCCACCAAAGCTCTTCTCGCCATTCCAAGCTTCAATCATTTTTTGAGCGCGGGCATCAAATTGTTCAAAGTCTTCTTTGGTCCACCAATCTGCGAGGTTTCCAAACTCGTCAAATTGTGATCCATTGTTGTCAAAGGCGTGTGAGATTTCATGGGCAATTACAGCTCCGATACCACCATAATTGGCTGACGGATGCTGTGAAAGATCATAAAATGGCTCTTGCAAAATGCCAGCTGGAAATACAATGTGATTGAGCTGAGGGTTATAGTAGGCGTTTACCATATCTGGGCTCATAGACCAAAGGTCGTTTTCTACAGGCTTTGAGTATTTATCAAAGTTATACTCGCGCATAATCTTAGAGAATTTTTTAGTATTGCTAAACAAGCTTCCACCTTGGTCGTAAGGGACAACCTCAAGCTCGTCATAGAATTCTTGGATATGCTCTGGGTAACCAACATGAAGATCAATAGCATCAAGCTTAACAATTGCCTTATCAATAGTTTCTTGTGAGAGCCAATTGTTGTGAGAGAGGCGCTCTTTATAAACCTTAATGACGTTTCGTGCCATCTGCTCAACATCTTTTTTGGCATCCGGACCAAAATACTTTTTAGCATAGTAGGTTCCAACAGGAATAGAGAAGTATCCGTGAGCCAAATAGTAAGCTGATTTTTCTTTAGATTTAGACTCTTTAATGCCTGAAAGTACTTTTCTAAAAGCGTCGGTCTTAACTCTTAAATCATCACTTAAGAGTGCAGATGAATCAAGCATGAAGTTTAGGAAGACCCATGCTCTGTAGTCATCAAAACTTTCGTCATTTACGATGCTATCTAAGTTCTCTAAAAACTTTGGCTCCTCAACAATAAGCTCTGTAAGCTCAGGTCCTACAAGGCTTTGGGCAATTTGTGCCAAGCTAAACTCTGATGAGTGCTTATCAAGCTCTTTTAAGCTATAAGGATTGTAAGCTTTTACGTAGTCTGCCTGCTCTTCACCGGACTTAGTATAAGGTGCAAAGTTTTTATCGTAGTTTATAGCGCGCTCTACCAAATCTTTAGGATCTTCGACGCCAAAGGCCTCAGCAATTTCTAGGGCCATTGACTTATACACTTCAGCAAGTGCCTCTATCTGCTCATCGTCTCTCTCATAATATGTGCGGTCTGGAAAGATTAATGCAGGTGATGATGCATATAAAGCATGCTTTGAGGTGTCTTTCATATCAATTGAAACACCAAAGTCATATGGTACAGAAAATCCGTCTAAAATAAGGCGCTTATAATTTTGGGCAACATCTTGCCAAGAGGTAATATTTTCGTCAAACCAACTTAAGTAGGGGAGTACCGGTTTAACCCCGTCTTTTTCACGCTGATCATAGTTTCTAGCCATCGCTAAAAGCTTTACGTACTCTTTAATGCGTTTGTCATCAGGCACTGGCTCTTTGCTTGTAAGCCAATTTTCTGAAAGCTCCATCATGAGCTTTTCAAGCGCATCATCTATCTGATGAAATGATCCGGTAGATGCCTTATCACCAGGTATTTCTGCCTCTTTAAGCCAGTCTTCATTTTCATATTCATAAAAATTATCTTCTAATCTAGCCAACTTTGTTCCTTTCAGTTCTTTCTTTGCTATTCTTTATACCTAAAGTGTTAGCTCTTTATTACTCAAAGAACAAGAGATCATAATATGAACGACGATAAGTTTAAAATTGAAGAAGGATTGTTTTGCTTTTTTACGTTCATCAAAACATATGTATAGGTGGATTATTACTAATAAATACCTTGGTCCCTACCTTAGTAATTACGAGAAAAAGCAAATGAAGCGGGGCGATAAAATCTTTACTCTTGTATTCTTATGGTTAGGAATTAGTCTTTCCATTTATTTTATTCCAATTATCTGGGTAAAAATTATGCTCATAATTATTGCAGCAGGAGTTTCCACTCATCTGCTTACCTTAAAATCGGTATAGGCTTTAAGCTCCTAAAAAGAAGCGTTTGATAATAAAGTCATATACTTTCGCAACAACTATGAATGTGCATACTGAGAGATATAAGGGAAGACCTGGTCCAAAAACATAGAGGTATCCAGAGCTAATTACCAAGATTTGAATTATAAGAGGCAGGCCAATAAGCAAAAACTTTTTTATAAAGCCATCTTTAGAATAGTGTAAGCGCTCTAAGATTAGTTCAAGCAAGTAGCGTACATAAAGTGACAAGATGACTGAAAGTAAGGATACTGTAAAGAGTAAAAAGGGACCAAGAGGCATTGCGAGTATATAGCCTTTTGAGTAGGGGGTGCCTACTAAGGCAGACATAAGAATAGCTACAACTGCTGCAGCAACTGCCCAATCTGCATTTTGTGCTATAAGAACACCCAAGTGCCCTGATTGCTCAGCGCTCCTTGGGTGCTGTCCTTCAGTCCCCTTGTTCAAAATTACTTAGTCCTCGTCCTCTTTAGAGAGAAGTTTAATATCAAAAATAAGGGTTTTACCAGCAAGCTGATGGTTAAAGTCAAAGCGAGCCATACCATCTTTAACGCCTAATACCTTTGCAGGAATAGGCTGGCCTTCAGGAGATTTAAAGTAAATCATTTCACCCACAGGCAGCTTATCAGCATCAGGAATTTGGTCAACACTTACCTCTTGAATGAGTTGCTCTTCATAGTTACCATAGGCCTCTTCAGGGCTTAAGCTAACCTTTTTGCTTTCCCCAACTTCCATGTCCTGAACAGCGCTGTCAAAACCTGGAATCATCATACCTGAGCCTAGCACAAATTCTAGTGGTTCTTTTCCCACGTTTGAGTCAAACTGAGTTCCATCTTCTAGAGTACCGGTATATTCTACCTTTACGTGTTTAGCCATTGAGAGCTCCTCACTGGTTGTATGTTATACATTTAAATCGCCTTACTACTGTAACACGCCTTTACGCCTGAGCAGCAGATGTATTTTCTTCTTCTGAATAATTATTTTTTAAGTAGTCCTGAATAGCCATCATAGCTTGGTATGGTAAAAGCTTTGACGAGTAGTACATGAGCCATCCAGATAGGGTAGGGATTGAGAGGTCTTTGCCCTGCTCAGCATCCTCTAAGGCTTCGCGTACGACTGTAAAGGCGTCGGTAATTCCAAAAGAGTCAACAATGTTTTTAACGCCACTTTGGTTTCCCGCCTTATTAAAGAAGTTAGTTCTAACTCCAGTTGGGCATACGGCAGTTACCGTGATATCAACGTCTTTAAGTTCATGGTTAAGTGCGCGAGAGAAGCTTAATACAAAGGCCTTGCTTGCAGCATAAACAGCAGATCCAGGGAGCGGCATAAATGCAGCTGATGATGAGATATTGATTATCTTTGAGCCACGTACGAGATAAGGTAGTACTTGATAGCACATCTCAACAAGTGCCTGCACGTTTACATCCACCATGTTTTCAAGCTCGGCAAGTGAGCTATTTGAGACATCAGAAAACTTGCCCCAACCAGCAGAGTTAACAAGCACCTGAACTCTTGGGTTTTCCTCTTTAAGTGCAGTTAAAAAGTCTGAAAGTTCATCTTCTATAGCAAGGTCGGCACTAAAAACTCTTAACTTAGAAAAAGTGTTGCCTTTTAAGGCCTCTAGTTTTTCACTGTTTCTTGCAATAACCCATATTTCATCAACTTTACCAACGTATCCGCCATCTATTTGTCTTACAAATTCTTTGCCAATACCAGAGGATGCTCCAGTAATAATTGCAATGTTTTTCATATGTCACCCTTCATATTTTTTAAACTTACTTTCAAGCTTACCCACTTGTTATAAAGCCGTAACCTTATATAAAAACTTTTTGGGTATGCTAAAAAAGCTATGCAGTTAAAAGGAAAGGAGCTATGTATGATTGATATTCAACATCTCCATAAGACATATGGCAATGCTAAAAAAGCCAATGATGATATTACTCTTCAAATATATCCAGGTGAGATATTTGGTCTGCTTGGTCCAAACGGCTCTGGTAAATCAACCTTATTTAAGCAGATGACGGGTATTATTCAGCCAGACTATGGTGACGTTATTTTAAATGGTCACTCAATTGTTTCTGATTCACTTGAGGCAAAAAAGACCTTTGCCTTTGTAAGTGATACTCCTGATAATTTTTTGCAGCTCAAAGGTATTGAGTACCTTAATTTTGTAGCTAACATTTACCAAGTTCCAAATAAAGAAAAAGCTCAGCGCATAGAGAGTACTGCAAGAGAATTTGGCATGTATGATGACTTGGGTAAACAAATTGCATCTTACTCACATGGTATGCGTCAAAAAATAATGGTTATTGGCGCTTTGGTAGTAAATCCAGATATTTGGATATTGGATGAGCCAATGGTAGGACTTGATCCAAGGAGTGCATTTAATCTCAAAAATAAAATGCGTGAGCATGCCGATAAAGACAATATCGTTATTTTTTCTACACACGTACTCGAGGTGGCTGAGCAAATTGTAGACAGGCTTGCAATTATAAATAAAGGTCACCTTGTTTTTGTTGGTACCGTAGATCAGCTTAGAGAGATGAATCATTCAGATAAATCTCTTGAGCAAATATTCTTGGAGCTTACTGATACTGAAGGTGAAAATCCACTCAGTCAAGAAAAACTCGATGCAGCTCAGGGGGTGTAGGACCTCATGACAGTATCTGAAAAACTTAAAAGAATCTTCATGCTTGCCCGTGTTATGAGCAAATCAGATAGCACAACGCGCGTGGTAAGTTCAAATAAATTATTTGGACAGCCAGAGGGAAGCTTTGGCTACAAGGTTATCAAGGCTATCATTAACGTTTTTTTTATTTTGGTAATGGTGGGCTATTCAGCAGTATTTGGCTTTGCTTATATGGGCGCGACATCAGATATACGCTCTTTTAGTCAGCTTGTTATACTTGCGCTAATCGTTATTGTTTTGCTCTTTGGTATCTATAACGTAGGTATTGGTATGTTTTACAGCCAAAATCTACCAAGTTATTTAACGATGCCAATCACTTCAACAGAGCTTATTAGTGCTCGTATCTTAGGCTTTCTCAAAAACACCCTGATGATTGGCCTCATGCTTATACCTGCATATTTTGTTGCATCACTCATGTATGGCAACGGAATCTTGTGGTCACTTGCTTTGTGTGTCATGGTGTTGTTATCAGTTGTTCCAATCGCAATGATTGCACTATTAATCACATTCTTTCTTATACGCTTTACACCTTTAGGTAACAGCGAGAATATCTTTAAGGGTGTCTACGGTGTAGTAAGTACGGTGCTCTCTATTGCAATGGTGTACGTAATTTACTCAGTTGTATATTCTGATCAAGGGCTTTCAAGTGCCGTAAACGTAATTCCTGAGGGTGCACTTGAGTATTTCTTGGCTTTTGTAACACCAGGATACTTTTTGATTCCTCAAATTTCTGAACTTGCTACAAGTAATTTAGGTCTTGCGCTTGTATATTCACTTATATTTCTTGTGCTCTGTGCAATTTATCTAGCCATTGCAGTTCTCGTGATGCGTAAATCATATCTAGGAATTGTTAATACTGTTATTGCTGGTGGAAAGCTTGATGATAAAAAGCCTGAGAAAATAAAAGAAGAGTCATCTCACTTTAATTTGGATGATGAGCTAAAAGATAGAAGCCAACTAGCAAGTTTTATTGCCCTAGATTTCAATAGGTTTAGAAGAAATCCAACACTATTTCAGCAGTTTGCACTTGCTCCAATACTTATGCCAATTTTTATCATGTTTGTCTTCTATTTTTCTTCAAAAAAGCTCTTTAACGAAGAATTAGGGATAAGTGACTATACTCAGATGGGTCAAGCATTATTGACGCCTGAAGTTATTTTATTTGCAAGTGCTATGATTGTTTGCTTTACCTTTGTTATCGCTTTTTATGTTGGTTCTCTTGGCTTTTCATACAGCGCATTTTCAATAGAGGGTAAGAGCTTTTCATCCTTCAAATCAATGCCAATCAACTTTAGCACCTACTTTACAGCTAAGATTATCACCTGCCTTATTTTGGCAGTACCAGTACCGCTTATTATGTTTGTTGCTGGCGCGCTCTATATTGGTTTAAGTCCACTTCACCTTATTAGCTTTATTGTTTCATTTTTGCTGGGCTCACTTGGTGGCGTATCTATTGCCATGTTATTTGACGTGCTCATGCCAAAGCTTGATGCAAATAATGAGCAGGAGCTTAGAAATAGGCCGCTTAACTTTATTATTATGGTGGTTTTAGCTGGTGTTATGACCTTTGCTTTAATGGCATTGGGTTTAATTTTGGCAACTAATGAGTTGCCAGTGTATCTGATTTTGGCGATTGTACTTGGTGTTGAAGCTGTATTAGCACTTATTAGCTTTGTGCTTTTAATTACCTTAGGTAAATCCAAACTTCTCTCTATTGAGATCTAAGCACAAGCTTTTGGTCTTGTATTTCAAAATCACTACCAAGGGATTTTGAAAGATTAGAAAAACGTTCAAGAATTTTTACGGCGTCATCTCCTGTTGCTGGTGCAGGGATGCCGCCTTTTATTCGTATGGGGCTAAAGGATAAGCTATCAAGACTTCCGTCTGGATTGAGTTCGAGATGGGCAATGACGCTTTCATCTGCGTGAGAGTGATAGATATCAAATATAAAGTTTCCTAGTGAATAGATAATTGGCTATTCTTTATAAAGCTCTACGCCTTGTAGCACATGAGGATGATGGCATATGAGCGCATCAGCTCCAGCATCAACAAGTGAGCGAGCAAATGTTTTATCCTTATCAAGTGGATAATCCTGGTATTCAATACCCCAGTGTATGGCTACAAGTACAATTTGACCCTTAGCCTTAGCATCTTTTACCTGTTTAAGTAGGGATTTTATATTTGTACGTGCACCTGCAATACCTGGACTCTGTTTACTTGCAAGATATCCAGCGGGAATAATATTTGATGCGCTAATAAAGCAAACGCTATTGCCCCTATGTTCAAATACTGCAGCCTCTTGTGCGTCTGTTACATTCATGCCGGCACCTGCATGCATAATATTTTTGCTATCAAGAAGCTCTAAGGTTTTTTGTATACCTTCTGCTCCCTTATCCATAGCATGATTGTTAGCAAGAGATACCAGATTTATATTTGCAGCACTCAAACCTTCAATAGCCTTGGGGTTTCCGCATAAGATAATTGGTTCGTATACGGCAGTTGCCGCTGAGCTTTCCTGCGAGGATGCTGCAGCACTGCTTGTTGCCTCATTTGATGTAGGTTTGGGCTTAGCCTTTGGTGGATCGTATTTGTAGAGTGGGTTTTCAAGATTGGCTATGTTTATCTCGTCAGCCTTAAAATATTTTGAGACGTATTTAAAGGGCAGTTCGCCGCCCTGGCTCTCAATTTTTTGTCCAATATAGCGCGCAAACATAATGTCGCCAACTGCATTGATTTTTATGCTTTCGCCTTGAGTTTTGGGCTCTTGCGCCCCTGTTTGCTCAGGGCTTTCTTCTTGAGGGGGCACTAAGCTTACTTTAGGCTCATCAATTTGAAAGGGTGACTGAGTGCTCGCGCTTTGGTGGGCAACTTCCTGCTTGTCAGTTAGGGCTGGGCGAATAAAGAAAAAGCCTAAGAGAATTAGGCTTAAAACAGTAATAATGCTGAGAATAACAAGTGGGAGTCTAGATTTTTTCATAAGTTTAGTCCTCCCACTTGCCTTAAATCATTACTTAATAAGTTGAGTAATCTTTCCCAGTGACTTTTCAAAAGAAACGCCACGCATATCATACTCAGGTTGGAACTTAGTGTGATCCATTGCATCATACACTAATTCTGCTGCAAATTGGGCGGCTTCAACGACGCTTTTGCCATTCATTACTGCAGCTATCGCACTTGATGCATAGAGGTCTCCGGTGCCATGTAGATAAAAGTCATGAGCTTTAAAGCCTGCCTGTTCAAGCTCAGAATTTTGTGTTTGAACAAAGTTGATAATTTGATTATCGCGAGTAATACCCTTAATGATTACAGCCTTTGCGCCCATGTTCAAAAGTGCATCCATAAATTGCTTTACCTGATCATCATTTAAGTCCTGACCAAGGTAGTCAAGGCCTGTTAATATTGATGCCTCAGTTAGGTTTGGCATTAAGAGGTCTGCCCCGTCAACTAAGCCCTTTGTAGCTTCACAAAGTTCTTGGGTGTAGGTTGGGTACATTTTACCGCCGTCTCCCATCACAGGGTCAACTAATCTAAGTGCGTGATCATAGCTTTTATAGAGTGTCTTAATAAGCTCTACCTGCTCTGCACTTCCTAAAAAGCCTGAGTAGATACCATCAATATCAACGTTAATCTTTTTCCAGGCTTCAAGGTATTTGTATAAGAAATCAGTGGTGTCGAGCATTTCAAAATCTTTATACAAGGTATGTGATGAGAAGAGCGCTGTTGGAACAGGGCATACGTCACAACCTGCTGCAGAGAGTACTGGTATAGCTACTGTAAGTGAGCATTTACCGTAACCGCACATATCATGCACAGCAGCAATTCTTGGGATGTAGTGTTCATCGGGAGTGTATAAAGTTGTATTGCTCATAAGTCATTTCTCCATCTAATTTGTTTATAAAAAAGGTTTCAAGAAATCTTCCTGAAACCTTTTATATGTGCGTGTATGTATGCAGTGCCCTATTGAACGTCAACGCCAAATACAACAACTGGCTTATCAGAATTGAAGGTTCCTGCCTGAGCATATGCCTTAAATCCGTCAGGAGCAACTGACTGTGCAAAGTTTACAGCGTCATATCCCTGAACGGCATCAAGGTTTGGATAAATCTCAGCTACCACAAATTTGCCTTTGTTATCAAAGCCGGTGATATCTGCAGTTGATAACACGTAGAAAGCATCTTTAGCGTCAACAAGTTTCTTGTTTACCTCTTCAAGAGCTGCCTTAGCCTTATCCTCTGAGTCATACTCACCAACTACAACAAAAACAAGTGCTTCACCCTTGTGAACAGAACCGTTCTTGTTGCTTTGTGGTACAGAAGTTGAAGCTTTGCCCTCTTCTGCCTCAATCATAGAAGTAGTTGAGTTAGGGTCTACGCTACCTTCTTTAAGAGCTACAGCGCTTGCAGGTGCTGATTGGTTTGCTGCGTTAGCACTATTGCTTGCCTCAGCGACAGGTGCGCCACTTGCTGCAGTAGAATTTTGGTCGGTAGTTGATGCTACTGGTTGATCTGGAGGAGTATTTGCATCTTTATCTCCACCACCGCATGCACTTAAGCTCAAGGCAAGTAATGCGGCAAATCCTAAGCTAATGCCTTGAAGAGCTTTAAATTTCTGTTGCATTAATAAACTCCTATCATCTAGTAATGAAAGAGTACGCATAGTACTAGTTAATTAACCACTTAACTTTACCATGATTTAATTTGAATAGTGTGGTGTCAGGATGATTATGTAGTTTTTTCACACGTCATAAGCACGCAAGCTTCATTGTTTTGTATCATTAATGAGAATATCTCTAGATTTAGGAGCCAAATGGGAAACGAATTTATATCCATGGCAGTTATTGCCCTCATTGCAATTGGCGCCCCGCTTCTTGCGTCCTTAATTCCAAAAAAGCCAATACCAGAGGTGGTTTTTCTCATTTTTATTGGTGCTATTTTAGGCCCAAATATGGTGGGAATGATTGAGGTTGACCACTCTATTACCGTAATTTCTGAACTTGGTTTGGGATTTTTATTTTTGCTTGCAGGTTTTGAAATAGATCCCAAAAGTCTTACCTCTCAGCGGGGAAAAACAGCCTTTGGAACATGGTTTGTTTCTTTTGCAGTAGCTGCCTTACTGGTTACTTTTTTACCAGTCTTTGCTGAGCATGAGGGGAGAAGTGCCCTTGTCATAGCTATGACAGCAACTGCCCTTGGTACCTTACTTCCAATACTTAAAGAAAGAAATATTTCTGACAGCTCTGTTGGTAAGTCAGTTATCGCTCACGGAACTTTTGGTGAACTTTTACCAATCTTAGCCATGGCTATTTTGCTCTCAGTTAGATCTACCTGGGAAACTATTTTAATCCTCGTAATATTTGCTGTTATTGCTGTAGCTACCGCACTCTTTCCTAAAGTGGCATCCAATTTTGGTCATAAGATGGCAGAGTTTCTCTCAAAAAATGCAGAGACTACCTCACAGACTATGGTGCGGGCAACCGTTGCACTCTTAGTGTGTTTGGTAACCATTGCCTCTGTTTTTCAGCTTGATATCGTGCTTGGAGCCTTTGCTGCAGGTTTTATTTTAAGGTTTTTGCTTAACGGAGAAGATGAGAGCTTTATCAAAAAGCTTGATGGTGTAGCTTACGGCTTTTTTGTACCTTTCTTCTTTGTTGTATCCGGAGCAAACATCAACCTTCCTTCAGTACTTGAAGATCCAGTCTTGCTCGTAGCCTTTGTAGTAGCTCTCTTGCTAGCCCGCGCAATTCCAGTGTTTTTCTCGACCTATGTTCCAAAAGAAGACCGAGAAAACATGCGTATGGTAGACCGCATTAACATTGCGCTTTATGCAACTACTTCTCTGCCAATCATTGTTGCGGTAACAAACCTTGCGGTCTCAGCCGATATTATGAGTGAGGTTACCTCAAGTGTCCTTGTTACGGCAGGAGCAGTAACTGTATTACTTATGCCGGTACTTACCTTTTTGCTTACAAGTATTGCCTCCTCTCATCCACTGGACGCTGCACAAGAAATTACTAGCAACCCAGATAGTGCCTTTGAAATCATCAAAGAGCATATGGATATGGTTAGGGAGTCAAGACTAGAAGAGCGTGAGCTTAGGCGTAAGGTCATGAAAAATATCGAGAAGGCCAAGGCTGAAACACCTGAAACGCTTCTTGCCAGGTCTGAGCGCCTGCGCAAATACATGCATCTGCGAGACGTCTTTTTAGCTAACTTCTCGCTTGCGCGCTCAAAGGTTTTGCAGGGTAAGTCTGCCTTTGGAGTAAATAGCTGGCCTGAACTTAAAGAATACGGTGAGCATGAGTGGAATGAAATGCTCAAACTTGTTGAAGACTATCCTGATAGTGCTGCGGTAGAGCACGGTAAACTTAGATGGAAGCGAGTCATTGAGTTTGGGGATAGACTCTATCAAAGAAAGCTTGATAAAAACAAGCAAGACTAATAAAAAGGCAGCTCAGGCGAGCTGCCTTTTTACATTCAAAAAAACTTAAACAGCACCCTGTGCCATCATAGCGTGAGCTACCTTATTAAATCCGGCAATATTTGCACCTATTAAGAAGTTGCCAGGCTGTCCTGCAAGTTCAGCTGCCTGCTTTGAATCATGATAGATGCTTTGCATGATGTGCTTGAGTTTTAAGTCAACCTCTTCAAAGCTCCAGCCTAAGCGAAGTGAGTTTTGGCTCATCTCAAGACCAGAGGTTGCAACTCCACCAGCATTAGCCGCCTTTGATGGAAGATACAGGATACCTTGTTCTTGAACATACTTAATAGCCTCAAGGCTCAGTGGCATATTTGATACCTCTACCAAAGCTTTAATACCATTTGCTACAAGAGTTTTTGCATCGTCTAAATCAAGTTCGTTTTGAGTTGCGCCTGGCATTGCAATATCTGCCTTAACGCTCCAAACACCCTTACCCTCATAATACTGAGCGCTTGGACGCTTTTGAGCATAGTCAGATACTCTACCGCGCTTTACCTCCTTAATTTCTTGGAGGAGCTCAAAATCAATACCGTCCTTATCGTAAACCCCACCATCTGAGTCAGATGCGGTAATAGGTTTAGCACCAAGTTGTTGAAGCTTTTGAATCATATATAAAGCAACATTGCCTGATCCAGAAACAATTACGGTTTTGCCAGCTAAGTCAAGGTCATTATCTTGTAAGAGAGACTGCAGAATATATACTGCACCATATCCAGTAGCCTCAGTTCTTGCTAAAGATCCACCGTAATCAAGGCCTTTACCGGTTAAGACACCAGTAAACTGATTGCTGATACGTTTGTACTGACCAAAGAGGTAGCCAATTTCACGGGCGCCAACTCCAATGTCGCCAGCTGGAACGTCAGTATCAGCGCCAATATGTCTTGAAAGTTCTGTCATAAATGATTGGCAAAATCTCATAACCTCGTTGTCTGACTTGCCTTTTGGGTTGAAGTCAGAGCCACCTTTACCACCGCCCATTGGAAGGGTGGTCAAAGAGTTTTTAAAGGTTTGCTCAAAGGCAAGAAATTTAACGGTATCAAGGCTTACTGATGGATGAAAACGAAGTCCGCCTTTATATGGGCCAAGTGCGGAATTAAACTGAACTCTAAATCCTCTGTTTACTTGAATTTTTCCCTTGTCATCAATCCATGGCACTCTAAACATAACAATGCGCTCTGGCTCAACCAATCTTTCGAGAAGTGAAGCCTCTTTGTATTCAGGGTGTGCCTCTACAGCTGAATCGATTGACTCTAAGACTTCAGTTACTGCTTGGATGAAATTTGGATGATGAGCATCTTTTTTCTGTACCTCAGCGATAATGCGCTCGGTGTACTTCATAAAAATCCTTCCCACATGGCTCATTACAAATAGCGTAAAAAAGAATACGCTCTAAAAATTGATACTTCAATTATATTTAACAAACACAAAAAACATTTTACGAATCGCTCAATTATCATTACTATCTTGCGTATAAAGTAATAGTAGACCTCCTTCGTACGAGAAAGATAATTGATTAATGCTTGATGCTTTAGCGTACTACTTCAGATATCAGGACGAACAAGCTCTCTTTTTACCTTATTCAAGTGAACATCTCTTACTTTTAACCTGCATAGCTCTTATAGGAGTAGGAGTGGTCTTTTCTGCAAATTTCTTTAATAATCACCCACGTCTCAGGCGTGCAGTAGAAATATGGATTGCAGTGAGTACGGTGTGCGTAGCGCTTTGCTACTACGGCTGGCATGTGTATAACGGAATTTTTACAACAGATACTCTGCCACTGTATACCTGCAGACTTGCAATACTTTTGGGCGCCTTCACGCTTATCACTCACAATAAGTATACAAAAGTAATATGCGTATACTGGGGCTTTTATGCTATTGCCTCGCTTTTAGTAGTAACAGCTGAGCCCTATCAGTGGCCTCACCCAACAATTGTTTCATACTGGTATAACCACGCCTGCCTTATCTACACCTCTTTAATTATTATGTTTTGGGGCAAGGGTTATACCTTTCCTATAAAAGATCTTCGTCGCATGCTCGTGTTTATGGCAATATACATCAGCTTAAGCTTTCCTATAGATACAGCTTTGCAGGCAAATTATCACTTCTATCTTGACCCACCATTTTTAGATGACCTGCTCTTAGGGCTGCCTTTTCCAATATATCCAGCTCTTGTAGTGCTTTCATACCTAAGCCTAACCTGTTTCTCATTTTTAATAGGTAGAGGTCTTACCAAGAGAGTGCGCCTGAGAAAGCTTGAAAAACTAAGCACCATAAAGACGGTTAATAATCCTCAAGTAAAAGAGAAATATTCTCCTGCATATTTTGCGCTTCGCCGCTACCTAGCTTAGCTATACTAATAAGAGGCAAAAACTAATACGGCAAGGAGCGAAGCTTTTATGATTGAGCGCTACACCCGCGAAGAAATGAGAAGCATTTTCTCAACTGAAAACAAGTACAAGATCTGGCAAGAGATAGAAGTGCTTGCATGTGAGGCCCAGGCTAAACTTGGACAGATTGGCATCTCAAAAGAAGAGGCTCAGTGGATTAGAGAGCATGCAAACTTTGACAAGGCTCGCGTAGATGAAATTGAGGCAGTAACCAACCACGATGTTATCGCATTTCTAACCAATATGGGTGAGTTTGTCGATAAGGACGTAAAAGAGGGCGAGCCAAAGCCTTCTCGCTGGATTCACTACGGTATGACAAGCTCTGACTTGGGAGATACTGCGCTTTGCTATCAACTTACTCAAGCGGTAGACATCTTGCTCTCACAGCTCAAAAAGATTGGCGAAACCTGTAAGGTACGCGCCTTTGAAGAGCAAGAGACCTTATGTGTGGGAAGAACCCACGGTATTCATGCTGAGCCTATGGTATTTGGCATGAAGTTTGCCTCATGGGCATGGGAGATTAAACGCTCTATTATCCGCCTTGAGCAGGCTCGTGAAATGATTGCTTACGGAGCAATCTCTGGTGCGGTTGGCTCCTACTCAAATATTGATCCTTTTGTAGAAGAGTATGTGTGCGAGAAGCTCAAGCTAAAGCATGACCCTCTTTCTACTCAGGTAATTTCTCGAGACAGACATGCACAACTTGCATCAGCTTTAGCCTGCATTGCTGCAAGCTGTGAGAGAATTGCAACAGAGATTAGAGCGCTTCAAAAATCAGATACCATTGAGGCAGAAGAGCCATTTAAGAAGGGCCAAAAGGGCTCATCGGCAATGCCACACAAAAGAAACCCAATCACCGCTGAGCGTATTTGCGGTATGTCTCGCCTGGTAAAAGCAAATGCTCAAGTTGCCTATGATAACGTGGCACTTTGGCACGAGAGAGATATTTCTCACTCATCAGCAGAGCGTGTAGCTCAGGCGGATTCTTTTATTGCGCTTAACTACATACTTTCAAAACTTGAGTGGATACTTGAGGGTATGGTGCTCTATCCAGAATCTATGCTTTTTAACCTCAATAAAACTCGTGGTCTTATCTTCTCATCTAAGCTTCTTCTCGCACTGGTAGATACCGGTATTACCCGTGAG
Source organism: Coriobacteriales bacterium (assembly GCA_029983705.1). Taxonomy (GTDB): domain Bacteria; phylum Actinomycetota; class Coriobacteriia; order Coriobacteriales; family JAEZZM01; genus JASBYZ01. The sequence continues at coordinate 4,128 of JASBYZ010000014.1, read as the reverse complement.
GCTGCCTATGAGATTGTACAGTCAAACTCAATGGAAGTTTGGAATGATATCCAGCATGCTAAAGAGGGCTTAAGCCTTCGTGAGCGTATTGAACAAGATGAGCGCGTCCATATTGACTCTGAAAAACTTGATCACATCTTTGATCCTTGGGATTTCTTAACTAGAAAAGATGTAATCTTTGATCGTCTTGAAGGACTTGAATTTTAGTTTAAAAAACACGGAGCTAGAGAAGTATCTCTAGCTCCAGTGAGTATCTATGTAAGCCCACTTAGCGTCGCGCTCTGCTTCTATATGTGCGATAGCTGCATCATCAAGGGCTCTAAATCGAGACTGTGAGTGTAGATAGTCTTTAATCGAGCCAAACTCTTTTGGTCGGCGGCTAATCTTATAGTCACCTGCCTCATATTCTGCTAAATACCAAAGCCCGCAGTCTACAATTGCTTTAGCAAAGTTGATAGTGTCTTTATCGGCATGTCCCCATCCTGTAGGGCAGGGAGCAATTACATGAATATATCTGGTGCCAGGCATATCTTTTGCCTTGGCTACTTTTTTAAGAAAGTCTGGCAGGTAGCCAATTGATGCAGTTGCTGCATAAGAAATGTTATGTGCAGCCACAATCTCAAACATATTTTTCTTGTTGCTGAGTGCTCCTTGAATCTGGGTACCTACCGGGGTGTTTGTGGTTTTAGCTCCAAAAGGAGTGAGCGATGACTTTTGAACGCCGGTGTTCATGTAGGCTTCATTGTCATAGCAAATGTAGAGTAGATTATCATCTCTATCTATTGCGCCTGAAAGTGCAGCAAGTCCAATATCTGCAGTTGCTCCATCTCCTGCAAAGCCTACTACACAAAAATCATCAGGGATCTTATCGCCCCGCTTTTTTCTCATATCAAAACCAGCTCTAATGCCACTCATAACAGGGGCGGTAGCTGCAAAAGGAGAAATCATAGAGTTGTTTTGAAAGGCAAGGTTAGGAAAGTTAAATCCAACCGCAGACATACATCCTGCCGGAAGTACTGACACGGCGTTTGGGCCTAAAATTTTAAGCACGTGGCGCAACACTAAAGAAGCTCCGCAACCAGCACAGGCCTTATGTCCAAAGAAAAACTCGTCTTCTCGTAAAGTTTTATGGTTAATAGCAGCCATAGTCTAGCCCTCCTGTAAAGTGTCAATGCCTAAAAACTGAAGGCGCTTATAGGGCTTGTTGTGAGAGATGTCTACGAGCGTATTAACTATCTGCTTAATGTCCTGTGGCAAAATATCGTCTCCACCAAGGCCAGCTATTACGTTAAAGCACTCAAGCTCGATCTTGTAGTCATACAGTACGGATTTAATATTGGTAAATACCGTTCCTTCTGCACCAAAAGAGATGTCCTTTTCAAGCACACAAAGTGCTTTGATGCCAGCTAAAGCTTGTGCAAGCTGCCCAGAGGGAAGAGGCCTGAGATATCTGAGCTTTACAAGACCAAGCTTGATTCCGCGCTCGCGCGCAATGTCTACGCACTCACGCACCAGACCAGAAATTGAGCCAAGGGTAAGTATGCACAGTTCAGTATCTTCCATGTGGTAGCTCTCAAGCGCTCCCGGATAAGACCTGCCAAAGCGTGCTTCAAAGTCACGCTCTACCTCATCGATAACCTTAAGTGCGCAATTCATACCAAGGTGCTCATCATATTTAAAATACTTGTTATATGCAGGTCCTGCTGAGTAGCCAATATTTTTTGGCTCATCAAAGCTAAAGCAGTTAAAGGCCTCATACCTTCCCACAAAGTCCAGTGCATCTTTGTTGTCTGGTACATCCACTGATTCAAAAGTATGGGTAAGCGCAAAGCCGTCTAAGTTAATCATGAAAGGAGTAAGAACGTCTGGATGCTCTGCAATTTTATAGGCCATCAAGCAGAGGTCAAGTGCCTCTTGAGCATCTTCTGCATAGGCCTGAATCCAGCCGTGGTCAAGTAAGGCAATAGAATCTCGCTGGTCACCATAGATGTTCCAGGGAAGCGCTGTTGCTCTATTGGCGTTCATCATGACAATAGGAAAGCGCCCACCAGATGCGTAGGTAAGACATTCAGCCATATATAAGAGACCTTGAGAAGAGGTGGCAGTAAATGCACGAGCGCCCGCTGCACTCACTCCAATAGCAGCAGCCAGCGCTGAGTGTTCAGATTCCACGTACATGTAGTGGCTCTCAAGCTCTCCGTTTGCAACAAATTCTGAGAGACGCTCAACGGTAACAGTTTGAGGAGTTATAGGGTAGGCACTTATCACATCTGGCTGTGCAAGCCTGATACCTTCAGCTACTGCCTCATCTCCCGATAAAAATTTACGTGGCATAACTAAATGAGATCCTCCCTAAACTCGCAAGCTTCCTCAACCATACGTATACTTCCAAAACGGCATACTTCAACACAGATGCCGCAACCCTTACAAAAATCTAAATCCACCTGAACAAGCTCTTCATGTTTAGAGTCTTCAAGTGGATTTTTGATCTTATAAATACTTGCATCAGGGCAGTACATATAGCACTGCATACAGGCAGTACATTTTTTGAGGTTAATAACAGGTCGCTCACTTCGCCACGAGGCATTTGTTTGGCTCAAATAACCTGAGCTAAAACAGGTCGTGTGCGCATAGTCTTTTGGGCTAAGCTTCTCATCATAGAGTTTTGGTATTAAGACGTCTTTTCTATCTGCCACCTCTAACCTCCCCATATACCTTCTTTATCAGCTCAATGTTTTTAGCTTGAAGCTTTTTAGGCATGAGATCTTTAATGACAAGCTCAATATCACTCAGTTCAAGCTCATTGTCTAAAGCTGCAATTGCACCTAAAAAGACTGTGTTTGGGATATTTCTTCCAAGCACTTCAAGTGAAAGTTCTTTTGCATCCAGGCACAAGATGCGCTCATCGCTCAAGTAATCACACGAATTAAGTAAGAGCCTTCCGCCAGGCTTGAGACTGTCAAGCAATCTGTGCTCTAAAAGTGACTGGTCAAGTACGATAAGTATATCTGCCTTTTGAGAGGGAGCGCGGTTTCCAATTTTTTTCTTGTCAACCTTTGTGTAGGCGTTTACCGGAGCCCCTCTTCTCTCTGGTCCAAATGTAGGAAAAGCCAGGCTATACATACCTGGCTTTGATGCAAAGGCAGCACCTAAGAGGCGCGCTGCTGTAAACGCGCCCTGTCCACCCCGTCCTATCCAAATAAATTCTTTCAAATAAATCAAATACCTTCTCTAAATACGTGCGTATCTATCCAAAATCTTTTTAAGACGTCGTACAAAGTCCTCTCCAAGTTCCCCAAGCTCTGCATCCTTTTTAGTAACGATACCAAGCTGAATGAGGACATCAGTCTTAAGCGGTAAGGTGTGTAGAGATCCTCCATCTGAAATTCCCACTAAAATACCCGAGGTTATAGTGTAGCCATTAAGCGCCACAATAAGTTCGGTAAGAGAGGCTCTATCGGTAGTCGCAAGCGTCTTTGTGCGAGGGTAATCAGAGAGAGCTTCCTCAAAATAGTGCCAGGAGTTGTCTGGATTTTGCTCAAAGTAGACGTACGGCCAGTCTTCAAGCTCATCTAAAGAAAGCTCAGAGGCATTTACTAGAGGGTGTGACTTAGGAAGTGCTACCTGAGGCTTAGACTCTGCAAGCTTAGTAAATGTGAGCCCGCGTGAGTCAAGATCTTTTTTGATAACCTCCTCAGTTTGAGAGGTGAGCATGATTACTCCCAGTTCAGAGGCTTCGCTTTGTACATCGTCAAAAATCTCTTCAGTTTTTTGAGATCTAAATACGTAGTGGTAGTTATCGCCTCCCCGAGCCAAAATTAAGTGTGCGAGAGTTTGAGCAGTAAATAGGTAGTGCTGTCCTGATATGCTTAACGAGCTTTTGCTTATTGCCATGATTTCATGTCTCCTTAGCTGCTTAGTTGTTGTGCTTGCGCTCGTCAATAAAGCGCTTTGCCTTGTGCTCTGATGAAGTTCCAAGTTTTGCATAGTCGTAGACAATAACTTTTTGAGGACGTACTCCTATGTGGGCTTTAAGAGCCTCTAAGGTTTTTTGAGCAATTTCATCATAAGGGGTGTCAATGTTTTGGGCACGCTCTACTGACACCTCATACTTAGAGGTAAAGTCCT
>JASBYZ010000013.1 GCA_029983705.1 Coriobacteriales bacterium | reverse complement strand
GTAAGGAAATTGAGCTTTGTGCAGTGCTTAGTGGCAACAGAAACTTTGAAGGCCGCATTGGGCCCGATATTTCACAAAACTATTTAGCAACTCCACATAGAGTACTTGCCTATGCCTTAGCTGGCAGCATGGACTTTGATTTTGAGGCACAAGCCTTAGGTCAAGATAAGGACGGAAAGCGTATTTACTTAAAAGATCTGCTTCCAAGTGAGGAGGAGATTGCTGCACTTAAAGAAAAATACCTTACTCGTGAGCTCTACCTTAGATCTCAAGAAAATATGTTTGCCGGCTCACTTAAGTGGCAGGAACTTGATGTTAAAAAGAGTTCAACTTATAGCTGGGATGAAAGCTCTACCTATGTACAAAAGCCACCATATTTTGAGGACTTTAGTTTAGAATTGGGCGAGCAGAAAGCTATTAAGGCCGCACGCACTATTGTTAAGCTTGGAGACTTTGTTACTACAGACCACATCTCACCAGCAGGCTCAATCGACCTTGCTTCTGAGGCTGCAGCCTATCTTCAAGAGCGAGGTGTTTTGCCTCAAGACTTTAACACCTATGGTTCTCGCCGTGGTAACCATGAAGTTATGATGCGAGGGGCCTTTTCTAACATCAAGCTCTCAAATGAGCTTGCTTTAGGAAAGTTGGGTGGCTACACCTATAACTTTAATACAGGTGAGATCTCAAGCATTTTTAGTGCAGCTCAAAACTATACCCAAGATGATACAGATCTTGTAGTTTTAGCAGGTCAAATGTATGGTTCAGGCTCATCCAGAGACTGGGCAGCAAAAGGCCCTATGCTCATTGGAGTTTCTGCTGTTTTTGCAAGGAGCTTTGAAAGAATACATCGTTCAAATTTAATTGGTATGGGTGTGCTACCCTTAGAATTTATTGATGGTGAAGATGCTCAAAGCTTAGGTCTTGATGGCTCAGAACTCTTTGATATAGACCAGGTCAACTTAGATGAGGGGCCTTTCCCACAAAAAATTAGGGTATGCGCACACAAATCAGATGGCAGCCAAGTGAGCTTTGAGGTGCTCGCCAAAATTGATACGGCAATAGAGGGCCTCTACGTAAGGCATGGCGGTATCTTAACGTACATGCTCAGAAAGCTTTTAGCATAAATTATAGATTTGCGAGGTTAGTGTTTAAACAGTGTCACAAACATTAGAACTACTCTCTCCAGCAGGAGGCCTAGAGCAGCTACGATATGCAATCCACTATGGTTGCGATGCAGTATATATGGCAGGTTCTCAGTATGGTTTACGTGTGAGGGCTAAAAACTTTGAGGACGATAAGGCCCTTAAAGAGGCAATTGAGTATGCGCACGCACGCGATACCAAGGTATATGTCACCGTAAATGCAATCATGCACCAAGAGGATATTGCTGGTTTACCTGACTACCTCAAGAGCTTAAATGAGATGGGTGCTGACGCGCTGATTGTTAATGATTTAGCAACCCTAGCGTTTGCAAAAAAAGAAGCACCCAACTGTGAAATTCACGTTTCAACTCAAGCATCAATTACCAATGCAATTGCTGCAAAAATGTATTATGACATGGGAGCTTCTCGTGTTGTGTTAGCACGTGAGCTCTCACTTGAAGAAGTAAAATCAATTAAGTCTGAGCTTCCAGATGACTTAGAGCTTGAGGCCTTTGTGCACGGTTCCATGTGCATGGCATACTCAGGTAGATGTATCATATCTAATAGACTTACTAATAGAGACGCCTCTCGTGGTCACTGCTCTCAACCCTGTCGCTGGAAGTTTGCTCTTGTAGAAGAAAAGCGCCCGGGAAAGTATGTTCCTATAGAAGAAGACGGACGCGGCTCATACATCATGAACTCAGAAGATTTAATGATGCTTGAGCATATGGATGAGCTCAAAGCGGCGGGCATTAACTCCTTTAAAATTGAGGGACGCGTAAAAAGCGCTTACTATGTAGGTACTATTACCAATGCATATAGACAGGTACTTGACGGCAAAGATCCTCAAGATTATTTGCAAGAGGTCCACGCCGTATCTCATCGTCCGTATTCCCAAGGCTTTTATTATGGGGATGCAAAGCAGGCCGATGAGGTCAATGGCTACATCGCTGAGTGTGAGTGGGCATGCAAAATTAATACGGTAGATGTAGTAGATGCATCTGAGTTTGAGACGCTTCCCTTGGTATATCAAGACCTTGCAAGTAAGATGGGGCAAGGCCCTTACTATAGAGTAGAGGTTACGCAAAAAAATAAGTTTGGTGCTCATGGTGTACTTGAAGTATTAAATCCAGGAGATGTGGCACATGAGCTGCATATCTATGGTTTAATGCTCAAGGACGGCGGGGGACTTCATGCGGTTGATGAAGCTAGCAAGGGCTCTCAAAGGTATGTGTTTTATACCCCAGATTATATAGATGATTTAAGTTTAATTCGTACTCGTTTGGACGACTTAAAGCGTAGCTAGATAATTATTTCTTCTATATTGGTACAATATGAAGGTAATTATTCTAGAAGAGAGGATATTATGGGACTTTACACTCCAGAATATGAAGTTAAAGGCAACGAGATTGCAGTATTTGAGACTTCAAAGGGCACTATCAAAGTTAAGCTTGATGGTGAGGGCGCTCCTATCCATGTAGCAAACTTTTGTGAATTAGCAAATAAAGGCTTTTATAACGGCACTAAGTTTCACCGCTATGTACCAGGCTTTGTAATCCAGGGTGGAGACCCAATTACTAAAGACTTAAGTGCAGATGAGGTGCGTGCGGGCGGTAAGTTTGGTTCACCTCAGCCAGGAACCGGTGGTCCTGGTTATCACATTAAGGGTGAGTTTAAGACCAATCCAAACAACTCTCATGAAGATGCAGCTCTTGCTATGGCTCGTGCAATGGATCCAGATTCAGCTGGCTCACAATTTTATTTCTGCTTAGGCGCTCAGCACAATCTTGATAGCGGCTATACCGTTTTTGGTCAAACCATAGAGGGTAAAGACGTTATTTCAGAACTTGGCGTTGGCGATGAGCTTATTAGCCTTACAATTGAAAACGCTTAAATAAACATAGTTTAAAAGTAATCCAAGCTCGTATAGGAGAATGACTAGATTGAATATAGAGAAATTTGACCAAGCAAATCGAGCATATCGTGCCAAAGATTATGCAACGGCTTCAATATTATTTAATCAGGTAGCTCAAAACGGAGAGCCTTGTGGTGAGGCCCATCACTTGAGAGGTAATTCTCTTATGCGGCTTGGAAGAGTTAGAGAAGCTGCAGAGGCCTATGTAGAAGCCTTAGAAGACAGCTCATACTCTAAAAAGGGATCTGTTGCTACCAATCTAGGTAAGGCATTTATGCGCCTTGAGGATTTTCAAGGTGCAAAAGAAGCCTTTGAGCAGGCCTTAGAAGATCCGGCCTATAAGTCAAAGTACAAGGCCCTAAACGGTTTGGGAGATGCTGAGCTTAAGCTTAACAATGTTAAATCAGCAGGTGTTGCCTATAGATCTGCTGCTCTTGACGGCCATAATCCAAACCCATCACAGTCACTGCTTGACTTGGGTCAGTGCTTTGTTTTACTTGATAGACCAGGAGATGCTATCGAGTCATTTAGAACAGCTCTAGACTTTGACATGGATGACTTCATTAGATCTCAAGTTTTTGAAAAGCTTGGACAGGCATACCTTGGTACCAAGCGCTATGATGAGTCAGTAAACGCCTTTGAACAGGCACAAGACACTTCTAGCTGGACACTTTCTACCCAGGCTCAACTCGATTATGAGCAAGCTAAATCAAACCTTAAAGATAAGAGACGTCGCTCTCAACATACCGGCTCCATTGGAAATACCTCAGAATTTTTAGCTGCAGCAAATAGGGGATATGTAAGCCCTGAGGACTCATCGGCCTATATGCCATCTCCTGAGGAGTCTGGATTTTTTGATATTACCGAGTCTGACTTAGTTAAACTTTCAAAGTATCAGGCTAAACAAGAAAAGAAACAAAAGAAAACCGGCTTAAAAATTTTAGGCGCATTTGTGATTGCGATCATATTTATAGCACTTGCGCTGGGATTTTTATACTACAAAGGGTACGGTTACCCCTCACAATCGTCACTCATCGAAAATCTATTTACCACTCAAGCCAAAAGTGAGAATATCAATGAATACTGGCTTGAGGGAACAGATCCTGCTCTTATCAAGCTCAGGGATAAGGAAATTACTAGTAAAGCTAGTAATGTAGAGCTTGTTGGACTTGATAGAGGAACCAATCAATCCGTTGCTCGTGTAAAGGTAACGCTTGAAGAGGGCGGAGTAGTTCACTACGTCGCTCAACTAGAGCGTGATGGTATTGGTTGGAAGATAAAGGATATCTATTTAGATTTTGCCTCAGAGCAAAAATAAATTCTTAGCCTGATTCCAAAATTAACTGCATAACAGGCCTACATTACGCGAAAGAAAAGGTAGGTGAAAAATGGAGGAGAAAAAGGCGTTTTCATTAAAACGCGCGCTTCAGCTTGCTGGCGCTCTCATTGCGTACATTATTGGCTCCGGTTACGCAACCGGACAGGAGATTATACAATTCTTTACCAGCTATGGGATCTATGGCATCTTTGGCGCTGCAATCATCATGGTCTTGTATGCCTACATGGCTACTATCATGCTCAATTATGGTTATCATCATAAAGATTTACCATACCAGGGGGCTAAGACCGGCGCTTTTACCTATTACCTCGGAAAAATATTCGGAACATTCTTACAGTGGTTCACTCCATTTTTTCTCTTCCTCGTGTTCATCATGATGGCTGCAGGTGCGGGTGCAACCCTTAAGCAATATTTTGGGGTGCCACAACTTGTAGGATCTAGTGCAATGATTATCCTTTGCTATGTGGTAACACTCTTTGGTTTAAAAAAGCTGGTAGATATTATTTCTTGGATTGGACCTGCTGCGGTTATATTCACCGTGATTGTTTCTTTATATGCACTTGCAAGCAATCCTGAAGGCCTCAGCCATATTGCAGAAAACCAACACTACTTAGATCAGATGCCAAAGGCTACAGAGGGCGCACATCTTTGGCTGCTTGCTGCCTTCTTATACATTGCCTATAACTATGTAGGAACCATGCCATTTTATGTAGAGTCAGCTCGCTTTGTAGGAAGTGCTCGTGAGGCTAAGACAGGAGGTGCCATTGGTATTTGTGCGCTCATGCTTTCTATTATTTTGCTAGCACTTGCACACCTTGCATACTTGCCACAGATTACTGGACTAGACGTGCCAAATCTCTACTTCACTGAGATGATTCATCCGGTATTCTCGCTACTCTATATTGCTTGTATCTTAGGTGCGGTATTTACTACTGCAGCTCCAATGCTTTGGATTGCAACATCTAGAATTGCGCCTGAGGGACATAAGAACTATAAGATTGCGCTCTTAGTTATTACTATCATTGCGCTCTTTGCAGGAAACCTGCCATACGCGTCCCTCATTAACGTTATCTATCCTATAAGTGGATACATTGGTGGAGCTGCCGTAATTATTATTTTAGTAAGACACATCTACGACAAGATTAAAAAGAACACTAATTTTGAAAAGGGTCGAGCCTAAAAATTTATTAAGCCTGGCTTAAAATAGTTTTCATGTGATATAAGTAAGGTATACTTATAAATACGAAAGCTAATCAAAAAAGGAGTTTAGATGTCTGAGAAGACCTACATTATGATTAAGCCTGATGCGGTTAAAAATCGTCATATTGGTGAGATTATTAATCGTATTGAGCGTTCTGGTTTAACTATTGAGCGTATGGTATTAGAAAACGTTACCCAAGAACAAGCAGAGGGTAACTACCAAGAGCACAAGGGCAAGCCATTTTATGATGGTCTTATCACTTACATCACTTCAGGCCCTGTTGTAAAAATGGTTATCTCTGGTGAGGATGCAGTAAAGAACATGCGTCGTCTCATGGGTCCAACTAACCCAGTAGAGGCTGGTCCTGGTACTATCCGCGGTGACTTTGGTTTAACTGTGGATGAAAACGTAATTCACGGATCAGATTCACCTGAGTCAGCAGAGCGTGAGATTAAACTCTTCTTTGGAGAATAATTTAATAAATCTTTAGCTTAGGTTAAGCTAAAGGACTACAAGTTGATTTATCAGCTTGTAGTCCTTTTTTATTTGTGAGATGCCGTAGATGTTTAAGGGGGAGTTAAGGTGCGGCACTGTGTGGGAATAGATATTGGATCAACCTGTACCAAGCTTGCTGTTTTAGACGAAGACAAAGAAATCAAAGAGGTCTTTTTACGTCCTACGGGTTGGAGCAGTAAAGAGACAGCTGAGCTTATTAAAGATCAGCTTAAAGATAAGGGCATCATAGCTGAGAATTCAAAAATAGTTTCTACCGGCTACGGAAGAGCTTCAGTTGCCTATGCCGATAAAGCCGTGACAGAGATTACCTGTCACGCTAAAGGAGCAAGCTATCTTCACGGTGCAAAAAATCTAACTGTCATAGATATTGGTGGCCAGGACACAAAAATCATTCAGATTAAAGACGGCGTTGTACAAGACTTTATGATGAACGATAAGTGCTCTGCAGGTACGGGAAGATTTTTAGAGGTTATGGCAAACTCACTTACCCTTGATATCTCAGAGCTTTGTGAGCTTGCAAAGCAAGGCTCTAATGTTTCAATTAGCTCGATGTGTACGGTATTTGCTGAGTCAGAAGTTATCTCTTTAATGGGAAAAGGCGAGAGTAAAGAAAATATAGCTCACGGAATTATCGACTCAATCATTAATCGTGTTGCAGGCCAAGCTCAGCGCTTTAATCTAGATGAGAGTGAAGTAGCTTTAACGGGCGGTCTGTATCAGTTTGACTATATTAGAGAAAAGCTTTCTTCTGTTCTTAAAAAAGACGTGAGTGTAAGTAAATATGGGCACTATGCAGGTGCTATAGGAGCAGCATTGGTGGCCCATGATATACTTTGATAATGCAGCTACGACCAAAGATAAGCCACATGAGGTAATTGAGGCCGTCTCGTATGCACTTACTCACTTTGGTAATGCAAATAGGGGCGCTCATGAGGATTCTCTTGCGGCAAGCCTTGATATTTTTAAGACAAGAAAAAAGCTTACAGAGCTCTTTGGTAATGCAAGCCCTAGTCACATTATATTTAGTTTTAACGCAACAGATGCGCTTAATACTGTGCTGACAGGCCTTATAAAAGAGGGCTCACGAGTTATCACAACAGTTACAGAGCATAATTCAGTGTTAAGACCGCTCTATCGTCTAAAGCGTGAGCGAGGTGTGGCCCTTACATTTATTGGCATAGATGAAGGTACGCGACTTGATATGGCTAGTCTTGAAAATGCGCTTCAAGAAGGAGCAGACTACCTTGTTATTTCTCATGCCTCAAATGTAAGCGGAAATGTAGTTGATATTGATAGAGTAGCTGAGCTTTGCAAGCACTTTTGCTGTCTTTTAATTGTAGACGCAGCACAAAGTACGGGTAGCATCAAAATCAATATGCAGCAAAGCGGTATTGATATCCTATGCTTTACCGGCCATAAAGGACTATTTGGACCTCAAGGCACTGGTGGCATTGCTCTTAATGGAGACTTTGATATTGAGCCGTTTCGTGTGGGTGGTAGTGGGGTTCAGTCTTACTTGCATGAACAGCCTCTTGAGCTGCCTACCCATCTTGAGGCTGGCACTCTTAACGGACACGGTATTGCCGGCTTAAGTGCAGCACTAGATTTTATCTCGCGCATAGGAATCGATGCAATTCATGAGAAAGAAATGGAGCTTGCTAACCACTTTCTTGAAGGCATCCGTGATATTGAGGGCATTAAGCTTTACGGAGATTTTGCATCCAGGCATGTAGGAATCGTCTCGCTTAACCTTGGATGTACTGACTCAGCGATCGTTTCAGATGTGCTTTCTCAATCATATAAGATAGCAACTCGCCCAGGCGCTCACTGTGCACCCTTGATTCATAAAGCTCTACATACCGACAGTCAAGGGGTAGTGAGGTTTAGCTTTTCTTATTTCAACACAGTGGAGGAAGTTGATTTAGGAATTAGGGCTCTTAAAGAAATTAGTAAACATTTGTCATAACTTAAGGGAGGAAAAACAATGACAGATAATGTGAAAATGTGGACAGAACTTGGTATGGATGTTGAAAATCATGACAACCTTTGTCAGGTTTTGCCAACGGCGGTAGGGGACGTATTTCTATCGCAAGAAAACAGACCAAAGGCAATGGACTTTTGGGATATGGTTATTTCTGACGTTCATGGTATTAGACCTGCTGAGTTAATTGAAGCACAGAAAAACGGCCAAAAAGTATTTGGCACCTTTTGTGTTTATGTTCCAGATGAGGTAATTATTGCAGCTAACGGTATTGTTACTGGTCTTTGTGGTGGCTCTCAGTTCTGGGTTCCAGATGGCGAGAAGGTCCTTCCTAAAAATACCTGCCCACTGGTTAAAGCATCAGTTGGCGCACGTTTGGGAAGAACTTGTCCATTCTTTAGAATCGCAGACATTTATGTGGGTGAGACAACCTGCGATGCTAAAAAGAAGGCCTACGAAATCTTAGGCGAGGACGTTGACATGTATGTGATGAACGTTCCTCAAATGAAGCGAGATATAGACATTGCTCACTGGAAAGATGAGATTGCTACCTTCTCAAAGAAGGTTGAAGAAGTGACTGGAAATGAGATTACTCCAGAAAAACTTGGAGAGGCAATTCATATCTTAAATGAGCGCCGTAAGGCTATGGCTCGTGTGTATGAGGCAAGAAAATCAAAGGTAGCACCTATTTCTGGTAGAGATGCTTTGCTTATGACCCAAATTGCCTTCTTTGATGATCCAGTTCGCTGCACCGAGATGTGCAATAGACTTGCTGATGAACTTGAAGAGCGCATTGAAAATAATAACGGTGTGGTAGACCCAAAGACCACCAAGCGCATTTTAATTACGGGTACTCCAATGGCTGTTCCAAACTGGAAGCTTCATAACATTATTGAAACCAGCGGAGCTATCGTTGTATGTGAAGAAATGTGTACTGGTACTCGTTACTTTGAGCACTTAGTTGATGAGTCTGGCACAACCTTGGATGAGCAGTACATGAATATTGCAAAGCGTTATATGAAAAATAACTGCGCATGCTTTACTCCAAATGGTGGACGTATTGATGACATCATCAGACTTGCTAAAGAATACCAAGTAGATGGCGTAATTGACTGTAACTTAAAGTTCTGCTGCCTCTATGACACAGAAAAACTCCCAGTTAAAAAGGCCTTAAATGAGGCAGATATTCCAGTTCTTGACCTAGAAACTGATTATGAGGACTCAGACGCAGAGCAGCTTAGAACAAGAATTGGCGCATTTATAGAAATGCTTAACGCTTAAAAATATGCACTACTATATTCTCTTTAACAACTACGAAGAGGCCTTAGCAGCAAGAGAGGTTTTGAGTGAGGGCAATGTCTTAAATCGCATTGCCCCGCTCCCTTATGCGCTTTTGGTGAGGTTTCTTGTGGGGTGTCACTACTTTTAAATGAGGGCGATGAGGAGAGAGCACGTGAGTGTCTCGATGCTCATCACACCTTTTATCACTCGATTGTTGCCTATGACGGAGGGCTTAACCCTAAAAGAGATAGGTACTGCTAAGAAAGGCTTACTGTTTTTCTTGCGTGAGATTATAATGCAGGAGCTCTTCATAGATTGGCTTTGCGCCGAGGAGGTCAGAGACAAAGTAGGCGCTCACAGTGATAATCATAATAGGCATCAAAAAGTGTAGTGAACCACCAGTCATTTCAAGAATTAAAAATATGCCGGTAAGAGGCGCTCTCACTATAGCTGCAAAGTGAGCACTCATTGCAATGACTGATAAAAACAGTATTGCGCTTTCTGGTATGAGGCCAAGGCTTGCAAGTAGGGAGGCGTATAAAGAGCCAAGCAGTGATCCAAGCACTAAGAGTGGAAAGAAGATACCGCCGGGGATACCTGAGCAAAAGGCTACTAAGAGTAAGAAGAATTTAGCTAGATAATAGTATAAACAGAGCTCGGGGCTTAAATGTGATGTGTTTGGAAGCAGCATGAGCTCACTTCCGCTACCCAGCAAGCTTGCATCCATGAGTAGTATAAGAGCTGTAGCAATAAAAGGGATGAGGTGCTTTATAAGCTTTGGGAGAGGAAGGAGTGCGTAAAACTTTTTACCTAATAAAACTAGCTTGGTAAAGAGAGTGCCTGAAAGAGCACAGAGCACTCCCAGGATAATTATTGCAGGCCACAAGGCTACTGCAACACTATAGCTTTCATTAACAGGGATGCTCACCTGGTTTCCAATAATCAAGACTGACACTGAGTTTGCAGTTAAGACAGTAAGTCCGGTAATCATAAATGAAGAACTTAAAATTCTTTTAGAGAGCTCTTCTAAGGAGAAAATGATTCCAGAGATTGGTGCATTAAAGGCAACTCCCAGTCCAGAGCCGGCTCCACTGATAATAAGAGAGCGAGTAGTTTCTTCATCTTCTTTATTGAGTTTTGCCACACCCTCAGCAATGCTTGCACCAATTTGGACTGAAGGTCCTTCTCGGCCTAAGGTTAAACCTGAGCCTATTGCTGCAAGTCCTCCAATGTATTTGTAAACTAAGGCACTCAGCCAGGAGTATTTGAGTTTGTGCTGAAGTTTTCCGCTCACCTGAGGTATGCCTGATCCTGAAATGTTTGGCTCTTTGTGCACGCAGTAGGAGCTTATGCATCCAAGTGCTATAAAGAGGAGTAAAAAGATGAGAATATAGAGCGGACGTTCTTTTGAAAGCGAGAGGATATCTAGGACAAATGAGTTTAAAAAGGGGATAAGAACCCTAAATAAACTTACGAGCAGTCCAATTAAAATACCAGTTACCACACTGAGTGCGATAAGTTTTATGTCGAGTCGTTTTTTGATGTTCATTAACTAAACCAATGCAAATGTTTATGTTTCACTATACACTTTAGTAGGCTTTGGCATTGTAGAAAAGTCTTGATTTGTAATAGGGATGTTTTTCGTAGCTGAAGCTTAACTTAAGGGCTAATTCACGGTATTCTTTATAGTTAGTGTATTTAGTTTAAACGTACTTTAAGAGAAATGAGATAACGTGTCGCTTACTGACTTACTCTTTGGTCAATGGGGCGGAGATATGGCCATTGACCTCGGAACCGCTAACACCTTAGTTTCAGTGCGCGGACGCGGGATTGTATTAGATGAGCCTTCAGTAGTCGCTATTGAAAAAGAAGAAAAACGCGTACTTGCTGTTGGTACTGATGCTAAACGCATGCTTGGTAGAACCCCAGGTAACATTGTTGCAATGCGCCCACTCAAAGACGGAGTTATTGCTGACTTTGATGTTACCGAGGCAATGCTTAGGTATTTTATTAATAAAGCCCGTGAGAAGAAATTTCCTTGGTCTCCAAGGCCTCGTGTAGTTGTTTGTGTGCCTTCTGGTGTTACTTCGGTAGAGAAGCGTGCAGTATTTGAAGCAACTATTCAAGCTGGTGCTCGCCAAGCATTTTTGATTGAAGAGCCTATGGCTGCAGCTATTGGTGCTGGTCTTCCAATTGAAGAGCCAACCGGATCTATGGTGGTTGATATTGGAGGAGGTACTACTGAGGTAGCTGTTATCTCTTTAGGCGGAATTGTAGTTTCAAAGTCTGTTCGTATTGCAGGAGATGAGTTTGACCTTGCAATTATGAACCACGCTAAAAACGCCTATAACTTACTCATTGGTGAGAGAACTGCAGAAGAAATTAAAATCAAAATTGGTTCTGCTGCACCTCTTGCAGAAGAGCTTGATGTTGAGGTTAATGGTAGAGACATTGTGTCTGGTATGCCTAAGGCAGTTCGTATTGAGTCAGAAGAGATTCGTACCGCCCTTACCAATCCAGTAAATGAAATGATTCAGGCAGTAAAAGATACCCTTGATGACACTCCGCCAGATCTTGCTTCAGACCTTATGTACTACGGTATTTTACTTACCGGTGGTGGAGGTCTCTTACGCGGACTTGATGAGAGACTCAGAGCTGAAACGGGTGTTCCAGTACACGTATCACCAACTGCTCTAACCAATGTTGTAGAAGGTTGCGCACAGGTTCTTGAATCTGAGGCGCTTGGTAGACCTTACATGCAATCTGGTGGCCAATAAGGGAAGTTATTAGGTGGCTATAAAACCCAACAAACAAAAGCGCAAATTCAGAAAGCAATCTGCTTTTCCGGGTTTGCGCTTACTTGTCGTATTTGTGGCCTTATCCTTTGTCTTGCTTACGGTGTATGCAAGAGAGGGCGAGACAGGTCCAATACATACTATAAAATCAGGAATATCAAATGTGCTCGTGCCGGTTCAGCATGTGGGCTATACCTTGTCTACGCCCTTTAGAGCGCTTCCTAATGTCTTAAAAAATGCTACGCCAGACCAGGCAAGCCTCACTGAGCTCCAAGAAGAAAATGCACAGTTAAAGGCAGAGCTCGCCCAGCATGAAGAGTCAAAAAACGAGCTTAAGCGCTTGCAAGATTTATTGGGACTTCAGTCAACGTATGCACTGCAAACTAAGGCTGCACGCGTTATTGGCGGCTCAACTGATGCGTGGAATCGATCTGTAATTATTAATAAAGGCTCACAAGATGGCCTTGCCCTCAATATGCCGGTAGTTAATTCCTACGGCCTTATTGGTCAGATTTCAGAAATTAATTTAAACAGTGCAACGGTGCGCCTTATTACCGATGAAAAATCTGGCGTATCGGCTATGATACAGGCTTCACGCGCGCAAGGTATTATCACCGGAAACCCCGATGGGTCTTTAAGTTTAAACTATGTAACGGTTGACTCAACGGTTGTTCGTGGAGACGTGGTTTTAAGTGCTGGCCTTGGTGGCTCATACCCTCGCGGTCTACCTATTGGTGAAGTATCAAGCGTTAACAGAGACTCTAATGCACTCTACTATAATATTCAGGTTAAAATTCCCTATGATATTAAGTCTGTAGAAGAGGTTTTGGTAATTACTAAATTAAACGATGCAGACAAGCAACCAATTGCTGGAGTTAAAAATTCTGACGAGCAATTATCAGGTGAGACAAGCCCTGCAGCACAAAGCCAAGAAACTACTCAAGCTCAAACTGAGCGAGGATCTAGCAGAGAGCAAGGTGAGAATCACTAATGCTTAACCTAGGCACTGATCCGCATGAGAAGACAACACTTATTGTAGTGTCTCTGATACTGCTCCTCATACAAATTATGTTTGGACCACAGGCAGGTATTTTTGATGCCCATCCAAACTTTATGCTGCTTTTAGCTTGTATGTGGGGCTTTAGCAGGGGTTCTGAGTCAGGTGTTATTGCTGGCTTTTTGTCAGGACTTGCCTATGACATCATGGTAAATACTCCTTTTGGACTTATGACCTTAGTGCTTACCATCGCCGGATTTTTATCTGGACTCTTGCAGCGAAACCTTATTAGCACCGATCCAAAATTGGCCGTCCTCTTAACCTTAGGGCTCTCAATACTTGCAGAGTTTGTGGTAGGAATATTTATTTTTGTATTAGGACTTGAGGGCAACATCATATATGCACTTTTTGGGCGTATGATTGCAAGTTCAATCTATACAAGCTTGTGTGCCATTCCACTTGTATTTATCCTCAATAAGTTTATGAGGGACTCTCAATCAAGTCAGCTTGGTACACGTTATAAATAATACCGAGGGGAGGATATAGAGCAGGCATGTCGTCTCTCTTGCAAACCGTCTTAGTTATAGTAGGCCTTGTTGTTGCCTTAGTTATCCTTGCAGCGGGCCTTATTGTCTATGCAAAAAAGTCTCAAGCGCATAAAAAAGCGCCTGGTACAAAATATAAAACAGATCCAAATAGTACTGGCCCTCAAATCAACGCCCAAAAAATAACAGAAGAAGAGGGCTCACGTATGGTTGCTATGCGTACCCGCTTAGTTGCCTTAGGAGCTGTAGTTTCTGGTATTATCTCAGTCTTATTCTTTAAAACTTGGTCAATGCAGCTTGTTCAGTCAAGCGAGTACGTATCATTGGCAGAAGATAACCGCACACGCGTGATTCCTACTAAAGCACCTCGCGGTCATATTTTAGACAGAAACGGCCAGGTTATTGTAGGTAACCGTGCTTCTATGGTTGTAATGGCTCAAAAAGATGTCTTAAAAGATGAGCTTATAATTAAGCGACTCGCAAATGTATTAGGTATGCCCTACGCTGCGGTAAGAAGAAATATTAGAGACGAATCCCAGGGAGCGGCTGCTCCAAGAATGGTTGCAATGGATGTACCTATGCAAACCGTCTCCTACATTGCTGAGCACCCCAGCCAGTTTCCTCATATAACAATTGAATCAAGGTCTGTGCGCGCATACCCCCATGCAAGTATGGCAGCACACCTTCTAGGTTATACCGGCCCTATCTCTCAAGAAGACTTAGAGCGAAACAAGCAAAATCCTGATGCTTCAATCACCTATCAAATGGGAGATGTTATTGGAAAGACAGGACTTGAGGCTCAGTATGAGTCGGTGCTCCAAGGTATTCCTGGCAGCCAAACTCTACAGGTTGATGCACACGGACGCGTAACTAAGTTTTTAGAAGAGGTAGCGCCAATACCTGGTAGTGACATCCAACTCTCAATTGATATCGACATACAAAAGGCTACAGAAAAGTATCTGCTTGAGGCTATTAAGATAGCAAAAGATATTGGAAGAAACGCAACCGGTGGAGCCTGTGTGGTACTTGATCCTAAGGATGGTTCGGTTATAGCTATGGCAAGTTATCCAACCTTTGATCCAACTGCCTTTATTGGCGGTATTGGAGCTGAGACCTGGGAAGACCTTACCTCTGATGAGTCACATAACCCGCTTACCAATAGAGTAATTGCAGGTCTGTATCCTGCAGCGTCTACTATCAAAGCCTTTAGTGCTATCTCTGCACTTGAATACGGCATTGCAACTCCAGAAACTGGATATAACTGTGCAGGTAAATGGAAGGGCTTTGGTGAGGCTTGGTTTAAGTGGTGCTGGCTTCACTCAGGTCACGGTGGCCAAAACATCCGCACAGGCATTATTAACTCATGCGACTCGGTATTTTACTCAATAGCAAAGGATTTCTGGAACTCAAATGAGCCAGAAGGACTTCAGCATACCTTTAGGGACTGGGGGCTAGGCTCTAAAACCGGTATTGATTTACCGGGCGAGCAGGCCGGAAGAATTCCAGATGCAGAGTGGAAGGCTGAGTACTTTAAAAACTATCCTCCAGAAGATAGGCAGTGGAGGGCAGGAGATACTACCAACATTGTTATTGGGCAGGGTGACGTGTTAGTAACTCCGCTCCAGATGGCTCATGCCTTTTGTGCCCTAAACAATAACGGAAAGCTTATTAAGCCTCGGCTTCTTTCAAAGGTGCTTGCCCAAGGAGACAATAAACCCCTTATTGAAACAAGTCCTGAGGTAACCCACCAGGCAACCGTAGAGCCACAGTTTTTAGAGCTGGTGCTTGAGGCTCAGCGCGGAGTAATCTCAAATACAACGCTTTCAAGGTATTATGAGAATATGGAACATAAGGTTGCTGGTAAAACGGGTACGGCGGAGGTTGCCTCAAAGGGTGACTACGCATGGTTTGTAGGCTATGCACCTTATGAGAGTCCTGACTACTGCATTGCTATGATTGTTGAGCAGGGTGGTGGAGGAGGAACCTCTGCGGCTCCTGCAGTTCGTAAAATCTTTGGCCATATATATGATGAGCCAATGCCAGAAATTTCTATTAAGGTGGATAATACTCGATGAGTGCTAAGAAGTTTGAATCTCATTCAACTGGGTCTAATTTCTTAGAAACATCCCAGTCTATCTTTAAACAAATTAACTTTCCGCTTGCCTTTGCAACAGTTGCTCTTTTAGTGCTGGGTGGAGTCACCATGTACTCGGCCTCACTTACCATTTCTGATGCCTCTTTTATAAAGCAGCTCTTTGGTATGGTGCTTGGTTTGATTGCAGCAGCGCTTATTATGAATGTAGATGTTAAAAAAGCATCCTCATTTACCCATGCACTGCTCATCATCGATATTATTTTACTGATTTCTCCACTGCTTCCAGTTATAGGAGTGTATTCAAAAGGAATTAATGGTTGGGTTCAGATACCTGGTATTGGGCTCAGATTTCAACCTGCTGAGCTTGCAAAACTCGTGACCATTTTGCTTATGGCAAGTTTGGTAAGCCAGTATAACGGTAAAATTACCAGCCTTAAAGACTACATTAAACTTTGTGCAATACTGGGTGTTCCCTTTATTTTAATTTTGCTCCAACCTGACCTGGGAACTGGCCTTATCTTGCTCGTGGTAGGTGCAGTCATCATTATTATGGGCGGGCCAAAGCGAAAATGGGTCTTAATAACCATAGCTTTAGTAGTGGGTCTTGTAGCAATAGTTTTAATTACTGATCCAATTATTGATGCAACCCTAGGGGATTCTAAATCGCTTTTAAAAGAGTATCAAATGAACCGCCTCTTAGTTTTTGTTGACCCAACGCTTGACCCAAGTGGATCAGGCTATAACTTACAGCAATCTAAAATTGCAGTAGGCTCAGGTGGTCTTTTTGGTAAGGGTATTGGACAGGCCTCACAGGCTGGTGGAGGATTTTTACCTGAGGCTCACACTGATTTTGTTTTTGCTTTATTTGCAGAAGAGTTTGGTTTTGTAGGGGTTATCGTCTTACTCGCCCTCTTTTTTGTACTTATAATTACCACCCTCTACATTGGCTTTGTTTCAAGATCTATGTTTGGTGCACTAACTTGCGTAGGCATTGCAGTTATGTGGACCTTTCAGCTCTTACAAAATATGGGTATGTGTATGGGCATTATGCCTATTACAGGTATTCCGCTTCCCTTTATCTCTTACGGTTCTTCTTCCATGCTTGCTCAACTTATGGCGGTAGGAATTGTGGGTTCTATTTATAAGCATCGCAGCTAATTTGGGCAGGCGGCTAAAAAGATCCTCTTTTGGATAGAAATACTAAGATACTTTATTTGATATTTATGAAATGGAGGCTTTTGTGGCTTCATATGGCGTAGGAGATATTAGAAACCTATTTAATGCTGGCTCAGATGCTACTAAAGCACGTGCTAGTTTAATTCGCCTCGCAATATTTGTTGAAGAGGGTGCAGCGCGCCACCTCTTAGAGATTGCACACCAATACTTAAATCCAAATCTTTCAACTGGCATGATTCACGTTGAAAGCTTTGTCAAAGGTGGTGAGGCAGAAATTAATACCAATACCGATTTTGCAATTATTATTGCTTCAAGTGCCAATGAATCTAATACCTTATATTCAAGACTTGCTCGCCAAAATATACCTGTTAAAATTTTGACCGATAATACCGGCAAAGTTTCTCAGGTATCTCTTTCAAGCTTTGATAGATTAAACCCTGATGACTATATCGAGTTTAATGCCTTTGAGGGCAATATTTCTGAGGGGCTTCGCTCTATAGGCCTTTGGATGCTTGAGGTAAGTCCTGATGAGCTTGAACTTGCGATTGCTGCTAACTTTCCTTTTGCAAGAAAAGCGCTTGCAGAAAAGATTGTAAAAGAAACCTCAAAACAAAACGCTCTTGTGGGAGGCGTTACCTTAGTTCCTGGTGCAGACATGCCAGTTATGACACTTAACCAGGCTAAGATGGTGCTTCAAATTGCTGCAGCGTACGGACAAGAAATGGGACCTGAGCGCGTTAAAGAGCTTGCGGGTGTTATTGGTGGAGGCTTTGCACTCAGAGCTGTTGCCAGAAACGTAATTGGAGTTGTTCCAGCGCTCGGCTGGGCTGTTAAGGCCGGAATTGGCTATAGTGGAACCATGGCTATGGGAAAGGCTGTTATAGAGTATTTTGAAAGTGGTGGATCTTTGCAAGGCATTGGCTCTAAGCTTTTTGATGCAGGAGACAAGATTGCTCATGAGGCAAAAAAGATAGGTGCCAAGGTTTCAGAGACCGCTAAAGAAAAAGCTCCACTCTCACTTCCATTTAGAAAAAAGAAGCATCCAAATGGTGAAGAGGAGCCAAGGGAGATTTAGCTTTTGTCAACAAACGTATTTTCTCAAGTAGAGACGCTCCTCGAATTAGTGGAGCGTCCTTCTCGTTATATCAATCATGAGTGGGGAGCAAGTGCTCTAGATCCAAACGCAGACTACCGAGCATGCATGATGTATCCGGATACCTATGAGGTGGGTCAGGCAAACCAGGGACTTGCAATTTTGTACAGCATTTTAAATGCGCAGGAGGGTGTTTCTTGTGAGCGTGCTTATACGCCTTGGATTGATATGGCTGACTGCATGCGCGCACTTGATATTCCTTTGTACGGACTTGAGTCGGGTGATGCACTTAAGGACTTTGATTTAATAGGCATCCAGTATCCTCACGAGATGGCCGTAACAAATATTTTAGAGTCACTTGATTTAGCTCAGATTCCTCTCTTTTCTAAAGAGAGAAGCTTGGATGACCCCCTTATTATTGCAGGCGGGCCTTCTGTTTTAAACCCTGAACCTATAGCTGACTTTTTTGATTGTGTGTTAATTGGAGAGTCAGAAGAGCAGATTATTAAATTTGTTGATGCTCACAGAAAGGCGCTTGCTGAAGGACTTTCTCGAGAAGATATGCTCTTTGCGCTCTCACAGGTGCCGGGAGTTTATGTGCCTCAGTTTTATGCTGAACTTCCCAAAGAGGAGCAAAGCCGAGCAATTTATGCTCCAATAAAAGAGGGTGTGCCTGAAAAAGTTAAGCGCCAAATTGTGACAGGCTTTAAGAATACAGATCCTCTTGCTTCACATATTGTGCCCTACGCAGCAACGGTGCATGACAGGGTTGCAATTGAGATTTTACGTGGCTGTTCTCGTGGTTGTAGGTTTTGTCAGGCTGGTATGGCGTATCGACCAGTGCGTGAGCGTACTGCAGACCAGATTGTCTCAGCCGTACTTGAGGGTTTAAAAAAGACTGGCTATGATGAGGTGTCTTTAACTTCACTCTCAACAACAGACCACTCACAAATTGAAGAGATATTAACCCGCTTAAATAAGCGTCTTGCAATTACTGGAGTAAGAATTTCACTTCCGTCCCAGCGTATGGATAGCTTTGGTGTTGAGATGGCGGCTTTAGTTTCGGGTTCTAAAAAAGGTGGACTTACCTTTGCGCCCGAGGCAGGTTCTCAGCGCTTAAGAAATGTAATCAACAAAAATATTACTGAAGAAGATATCGAGAAGTCCATTGAGGGTGCTTTTAAGGCAGGCTGGAGAAGGATAAAGCTCTACTTTATGATTGGACTTCCCTCAGAGACAGATGATGATTTGCGCGCAATTGGAGAGCTAGCTCAAAGAGCCTATGAGATTGCACGAGATAACTGTGAGCCTTCCCAGAGGTCTGCGATTCAAATTACCTGTTCAGCAGCTATTTTTGTGCCTAAGTCACATACCCCATACCAGTGGTTTGGCCAAGTTCATCCGGATGAGATTAAGCGCAGAATTGAAGTCCTAAAAGAAAGCATGCCTCAAAAGGGCGTGCGCCTTAACTATCATGCCTCAGACACCTCTTATCTTGAGGCGGTGCTGGCACGCGGCGACAGATCACTTGCTCAGCTTATTTATGAGGTATGGAAGCGTGGTGCGCGCTTTGATGCGTGGACAGAGCAGGCTCAAGAAAAACTTTGGTTTGAGACTGCAGAGGAACTTGGATTTAACTTGCTTGAACTTGCATGTAAGTCGTATGGCTACAAAGACCCGCTGCCTTGGGCGCACATTGACTCCTTAGTACTTAACAATTACCTCGAGATGGAAGACTTGCGCTCTAAGATGTCTCAAATTACAGAAGACTGTACATTTGGGCTTTGCACCTATTGTGGTGTGTGCACGCGTACTAATGCTGATATTGATCTGGCAGGTGATAGACTTGTTGAATAATCAAATAGGCTTTAAGCTGCGCGTACGTTATCAAAAAATCTCACGTTTGCGCTACCTCTCGCACTTAGAGGTGCTTCGTGCAATTGAGAGATCTATTAGGCGAGCAGAACTGCCCTTTGCGCTCACTCAAGGGTTTTCTCCACATATGAAAATCGCCTATTCTGCAGCGCTGCCCCTTGGAGCAGAGTCTTTAGATGAATACTTTGATGTAAACCTCACTGACTTTGTAGATACCAAAGAGGCACTTAAGCGTTTGCAGGATAACTCACCAGAAAATCTCTATCCTTTAGATGCTAAATACATTGATCCTAAAAGTGACTCACTCACAAAGGCATTAACGATAAGTGAATATGAAATAAGCCTTAGTTCACCGCAGCTCTCACCAGAGCATATTCAGCTAGCACTTGATGAGATACTCAATAGAAATTATATTGAGTTCGATAAAAAAGGAAAAATAAAAAAGCTCGAATTACAAACAAGATTATATAAGAAACCTCAGTTAACGACTATAGATACTGGCAAATATCAGCTCAATTTAATAACACGGGCGCTTGACTCCGGATCGCTTAGACCAGATATTCTTATTGATGCTTTAGCGCGAGAGATTGAAATTGCTGCCCCAGATGTAGAATTATGTACTAGAGCAATAAAATTTAAGGACTTGGGACTAGACCTGCGCTTTGACAGATTTAGGGTCTTTGAATCTGTTTTAATCAAACGCACTGCTCAATACATCGAAGAGGTAACTGGAGAGATAAAACGGGGAATTTAATATGAGTTTACAAGTTGGTGATATCTTTACTGCGCGTGTTTTATCGCTCAGAAAAGATTTAAAAGCCTGCTTTGCCATGGGGCCTGATGGTGAGAAGGTTTTTGTCCCTCTTAACAGAATTAAGCGCTTAAATCGTCAAGATTATGCAACGGAAAAAATGATTATGCTTCAGCTTAAGTCCGAAACAAGTTCGCAGGCTAAACAGGCAAAAGCTAGTCCGGTAATCAATGTAGAAAACCACCATGTTGCCGTACGCTTTAGGGGCGAGAAGATTTTGGGTCAAAAGCTTCAAACCCACGTGGCCTATATATTTCCAAATGAGCTTGATAAAGATTTGCTCGCTAAACTTACAAACTTTTTAGATGACTACGTACATGAGAGATCAGACGACTTTAATGACTATGCTAATGGTCCAGTTGAGTTAGTGGTTCGTACACGTGGAGCATACTGCGAGCCTCCTAAGGCGGCAGAGTTTTTAGATTCCTTATTCTTGCGTGCTAAAGACTTAATTGAACGAGGTCGTGAGGTTCATGAGCCTGTTTTACTTGAGCATATTGAGACAGAGGCGCCAGCAAAAGAGGATGAAGATGTAGAACTTGGTAAGCAAGAGTTACCAAGTGGCGGGCACTATGTAATAGAGAAAACCGAAGCATGCTACACCATAGACGTAAACTCAGGTATTGCACATGCCTCAACTCCTGATGACCTGGTGCGTGTAGTTAATACTGAGGCAGTTGAATACCTCTGCAAATTTATCTTAGACAATAATTTACGAGGCTTATTTGTGCTCGATTTTGCGGGTAACTTAAAAGAAGATCTCATCAAAAAGTTATGTCATGAAATTTCTTTGAAGCTTGGCACAAAGAGTCCTATATATGTTAACTATGAGTTAAGATTATCGGTAGCGATTTTTTCGCGTGGACATTAGACACCATAAAACAGTGTAAAAACAAGTTAATAGAGAAGGCATCTTAAACTTTTCCCTTTTTAAGAGAGCTTTTCAATTGACCTGTCTGTATAGTGGTGCTAATATTACCACTTGCACTTTTGAGATTAATTGAAGGGTTACTAATAAACATGTATGCAATCGTTAAAACTGGTGGCAAGCAGTATAAGGTTTCTCAAGGTGACGTTATCAATGTTGAGAAGCTAGATGCTGAACAAGGTGACACCGTTAACTTTGAGGTTCTCTTTTTAAACGATGGTAAAAATATCATCACTGATGCTGACAAACTTGCAAAAGCTAAGGTAAGCGCAGAAGTTGTTGAGCAATTTAAAGATAAAAAGGTTTTAGTCTTTAAGTTTAAGAGACGTAAAGGTTACAAGCGTCTTAAAGGACATAGACAAAATCTCACCAAGGTTAAGATTACAGATATCGCAGCAAAATAATTGTTTGCTTAAAAGAAGTTAAGGTAGGTTTTTCATGGCACATAAAAAAGGTCTTGGATCAACAAGAAATGGTCGTGACTCACATGCAAAACGTCTTGGATGCAAGCGTTTTGCTGGTCAAGAAGTAAGCACTGGTACTATCCTCGTTCGTCAACGTGGTACCCACATTCACCCAGGTGAAAATGTAGGTCGCGGTTCTGATGATACCCTTTTTGCACTTGTAGATGGTATTGTTGAGTATACTCGTGGACAAAAGCGTAAGGTACACGTTCTCCCTCAAGAGGCTTAAAACAATAAACCTTATACGTTTGGCCAATATATAAGCTAAAGTTGATCCCTGTTAAGTTATACTTAGCAGGGATTTCTTATTATTAGGTGGTGGATTAAAGTTTGTTTATAGATCAGGTTCGCATCAATGTTAAAGGCGGCAATGGTGGTGCGGGTTGTATGTCATTTAGACGTGAAGCTCACGTGCCAAAGGGTGGTCCTGATGGCGGAGACGGAGGGCACGGTGGAAACATCTACATCCAGGCTGACCAAAATGTATCGTCTTTAATTGAATATCGTTTTAAGCACCACTTTAGAGCTGAAAGAGGCACTCACGGTAAGGGCTCAAAGCTACACGGGGCACGCGGTGAGGACCTTATATTGAAGGTACCTGTAGGTACGGTTATCTACTCCATCAATGAAGATGACATGGAGCGCGAAGAGATGATAGCTGACCTTACACATCCTGGTGAGAGAGTTATGGTAGCTCAGGGTGGAGTTGGTGGTAAGGGAAACATCCACTTTGTAACCCCAACCAGAAGAGCCCCAGCTTTTGCAGAACTTGGAGAGCCAGCACTTGAGCACTGGATTGAGCTTGAAGTAAAGCTCATGGCAGATGCAGCTTTAGTGGGCATGCCTTCTGTAGGTAAGTCTTCTTTGATTGCGCATATGTCTAAGGCACGTCCTAAGATTGCAGATTATCCTTTTACTACCCTTGAGCCAAATTTAGGTATGGTAAAGGTGGGAGAGTACCAATACGTCGTTGCAGATATCCCAGGTCTTATTGAGGGCGCAAGTGAGGGCAAGGGCCTAGGACATGAGTTTTTGCGCCATGTTGAGCGTACGGCTATGATTTTGCATGTCCTTGACTTGAGCGGCTCATTTGAAGGTAGAGATCCTGTTGAAGACTATCATGTGATTAAAAATGAGCTGGGGCAATATGCTCCTGAACTTCTTGAGCGACCAACTATTATTGTTGGCAACAAGGCAGATTTAGAGATTTCTCAAGAAAATAATACGCGTGTAAAAGAGCTTGCTCAAAAGGAAGGTCTCCCATACTTTGCAGTGTCAGCAGTAAGTGGTGAGGGAATGCAGTCCTTTATGATGGAGCTTGGTGCTAAAATCAAAGACATTCGTGAACAAAACGCTGTTGAAGAAACTCATGACTTTGACCAGGTTTGGGAAGTTAAGCGTCAAGCTCGCGATAAGGCCTTTACTATAACCAATCTTGGCGGTGGTGTTTGGCGCATTGAAGGTAAGGCAATTGAGCGCATGGTCGTACAGACTGACTGGGAAAACGAGGAAGCTGTGGGCTATCTCCAGCACCGCTTTAAGCGTGCTGGACTGGATGAGGCCCTTGTTAA
>JASBYZ010000012.1 GCA_029983705.1 Coriobacteriales bacterium | reverse complement strand
TCAAAAACTCTTAAGTTTAACTTTAAGCTTTATAATTCGCTCACGGTGCTTCCATTTAAATCCTGTATTGCCGCCACTTATCTGGCCAATTGATGAATTGTACGAATTTTTCTAAAAAAATTTACGTTTAAACTTGACTTGAGCTTTACATTCATGCAATTATACTCTGTTACAGTTCATCCCTGCACTTCAGGTTGAGCTTTAACCTTTTTAGAGATAATAAACATAAGCGAGGCAATTCCTGATAACGGGAGGTATAAATGTACGAGGAAAACGACAGCACTAACTACCTCGCTGTCATTAAGGTCGTAGGTGTAGGTGGTGGCGGTAACAACGCTGTTAACCGCATGATTGAAGCTGGTGTACGCGGTGTTGAGTTTATTTCAGTTAATACTGATGCTCAAGCACTCTTAACTTCAGATGCTGATGTTAAAGTTCACATTGGAACTGATCTCACCAAGGGCCTTGGAGCTGGAGCTAACCCTGAGGTTGGAGCTCAAGCTGCAGAAGAGTCTCGCAACGAGATCAAACAAGCTCTTGCAGGAGCAGACATGGTATTTGTTACTGCAGGAGAGGGCGGTGGTACCGGTACAGGTGCTGCTCCAGTTGTTGCAGACGTTGCACGTAATGAGATTGGCGCACTTACTGTTGGTGTGGTAACTAAGCCATTTACCTTTGAGGGTAGACAGAGAATGCGCTCAGCACAAGATGGTGTTGCAAGACTTGCAGAAAACGTAGACACCTTAATTGTGATTCCAAATGACAGACTGCTTGATATTGCTGAGAAGAAAACTTCAATGCTTGAAGCCTTCAAAATTGCAGACGATGTACTTCGTCAAGGTACCCAAGGTATCACTGACTTAATTACCACCCCAGGTTTAATCAACCTAGACTTTGCAGACGTAAGAGCAATCATGAAAGATGCCGGCTCTGCAATGATGGGTATTGGTGTTGCTTCAGGTGAAAACCGCGCAGTGGATGCTGCAACTGAGGCAATTTCTTCACGATTACTTGAGTCTTCAGTTGACGGAGCAGATAGAGTGCTCCTCTCAATCTCTGGTGGATCAGACCTTGGTCTGTATGAGGTAACTGAGGCAGCTAATGTTGTATCAGATGCAGTAGACCCAGATGCAAACATCATCTTTGGTTCTGTAATTGATGACTCTTTGGGAGACCAGGTTCGTGTAACTGTTATTGCAACTGGCTTTAGCAATAACTCAAACTCACAATCACGTCTTGATTATGATAATAAGCTTGATCCTGCCAACGCTTTTGGCACTCCAAGCACCCCTTCAACACCAAGAAATGGACGTCGTGAGCGCAACAGCCAACCTCCAGCAGGTTTTGAGAGATTTGACGATAAAGAATTTGAGGTTCCAGACTTTTTAAAGCGCGGCAACTTCTAAGATAATTTAGTGGGGAAGACTCTATGGCTCGAGAAATACATACGCCCATTGAGTTCTCTCGTTTTTCACTTACGCATACGACTCTAGTGAGCGACCTTGACTCAAGCGCCTCTGGAGTCGTATTTGCTTTTACTGAAAGAAGCGGTGGAGTATCATCTGCTCCGTATGACTCGCTTAACTTAGCACTTCACGTTGAGGATTCAAGTGAGCATGCTCTAAAAAACCGAGAGATACTTCTAGATGACCTAGGTCTTAGCGGCTATATAGCTAAGAAGCGTCTGTTGGTCCCTTCCCAGATTCACTCAGATAAGATTGTGGAAATCTGTGAGGTCCCACGTGAGCAAGACTATCAAGCTTTGCTTGATGGTGCTGACGGCATTATTTGCACCATACCAGGATATGCGACACTACTTATGTATGCAGACTGCGTTCCGGTAGTGATTGTTGGTGAGGGAGCATTTGCAGTTGTGCACTCAGGCTGGAAGGGTACTCTTGCACACATTAGTAAGAAAGCACTTTTGCGCCTCTGAGAAATTACTCAAAGGTCTCCTCAAGATTTTACCTGCTATATTGGCCCTCACATTAACCAAGATAGCTATGAGGTATCTCAAGAGCTCATTAGTACGTTCACAGATGAGTTTGACGCAGGCGTTTCATCAGGTAGACTCTTAAGTCTTTCGTATGCTATTCAAAAAGATTTAAAAGAGGCGGGCGTGCCTGAAGAACAAATTGCAGACTGTAAGCTTTCTACCACTAAACTTACGGACAGATTTTTTAGTCACAGAAAGTCTGGTGGTAGCTGCGGAAGACATGCAGCCATTGCATTTTTTGGTAAAGATTTACGAAACTTAGATAATTTTAAGCTAAGGAAAGCTTAAGTATAGAAGGTTAGATATACGTGCCAGAAGAATTTGACAGAAAAGCTTATAAGCGCGCTATGAGTGAGGCGATTAACCATATTGAAGAGCGTATTCATGAGGCTTGCGAAGTGTCAGGCAGAGCGCGCTCTGAAGTAAAGCTTATAGCAGTTTCTAAAACGGTTGACCTTGCCCAGGTAGAGGTGGCTTATGAGCTTGGCCTGAGATACCTAGGAGAAAACAGACCGCAGGAGTTAGTAAGAAAGTATGAGGGCCTTATTGGGAACTATCCAGACCTTCACTTTCATATGATTGGTAACCTGCAGTCAAATAAGATCAACTCCCTTCTTGGTAAGGCCGAGCTGATTCATTCAGTTTCATTTCTTAAACCTGCCAAGCAAATTAACACAAGAGCAGCACGTGAAGACCTCGTTCAAGACGTGTTATTAGAAGTTAATATTTCTGGTGAAAAGAGCAAAGAGGGAATGAGTTCCTCAGAACTTAAGGAGAGTTTTGAAGAGTTATTGTCGCTTGATAATTTGCACATCATAGGACTTATGACCATGGCACCCCAAGGGGATTTAGGAGTTGCCGAGAAATGCTTTGAAGATTTGCGCATGCTTCGCGATAGTTTAGAAGATGCGTATCCTTCATGCGAACTTAGTGAACTATCCATGGGAATGAGTGAAGACTTTAGTCAAGCAATACGTCAAGGCGCTACAATTATTAGACTAGGACGAAGCATTTTTGACCCCCAATTTAGAGTATAAGGTGGCAAAAACATGGGATTTTTTGACGACTTAAAAGCACGAATCAGCGGTGAGAACCGTTATGACAAATACGACGACTACGATGATTACGATGACTACGAAGAAGGCTATGACGGCTATGAAGAGTTTGATAGATCTTCAGAACACGACAACGGCCTTGAGCGTAGGTATACAGATTCTTACCAGGCAAATGTGGGAGAGCCAGGTTCAGTAACGGTTATCTCTCGTAAGCCTCAGGCAAGAAGTTCTCAAAGCAGTTCTTCTGCCTTCTCAAGCTCATATGTTCGTGATGGTATTTCTGAGGCCGAGAAGTCCTTCTCGTCAATTAGAAGAGGGCCAGTACCTGCTGCGCGCCGCGATGAGGAGTCAGTGGGAGAGGTTCAGGTGATTAATCGCCATAACTACAGTTCATTTGATGAAAAACCCTTTGAGCCATCTGATTACTATATTGATGAGCCTAAGCGCGCAAGTGACTTGTATACTGCAAGTCCAAAAAGCTATGACCAAACGCAAGATATTATTTCTCAGCTTAAAGTGGGTTCAATTGTTGCCCTCTCTTTAAATTCTTGTAAGGTGGATGTGGCTAAGCGCATCCTAGACTTTGCCTTTGGTGCAGCATTTGCACTTGATGCCCATGTTGAACGACTTGACAACAAGGTTTTTGTCTTTGTGCCACGCGGCGCATCTTTAAGCACACAGCACATGCAAGAGCTTAAGAAGAAAAACTTTACAAAGTAGAAGTGATGAACGGTGAATCGCGATAATACCTCTCAATACAAACTTGCCTGTGTAGGCTACGGAGCTATGGGTAGCGCAATTGTTGACATGCTTTTATCCTCAAAGTTTATAGCTCCTGATTACCTCTATGTGGCAGACCCTCATACTGAAAGACTTTCTAAGCTCGCTGAGCAAGGCGTACATACTGCAAGCTCACTCAGTGAGTTTGCTCTTGATGAGATTGACGCACTCTTGCTTGCAATTAAGCCTCAGGGCTTTGAGAGCTTTTTTAAAGATTTTGCAAAAGCGATACAAGATAAGTTAATTATTTCAATTGCTGCAGGTAAGAGTATTGCAAGTATTCAAGGAGCGCTTAAGCAAGACGCTAAGGTAGCACGCGTTATGCCAAATTTGTTGGCAAGTATTGCTGAGGCTGCAAGTGTTATAGCCTATGCAACAAGCGTGAGCGATGAAGAAAAAAGCTTTATTGAAGGCATTTTTAGTGCAACCGGGAGCGCTACAGTTATTGACGAGAGCAAGATGGACGCTGCCTCTGTACTTAATGGGTGTAGCCCAGCATTTTTTGCCTCCATTATTGACGGCTTTACTGTTAAGGCAGTTCAACTAGGAATACCTGCAAAAACTGCAAGATTACTTCTCCTTCAAACCATGCAAGGTACGGCAGAACTTTTACTATCTAGTGGAGTTCATCCAAAAGAATTTTGCGAGAAAGTATGTTCACCTGCTGGAACTACAATAGAAGGGGTAGAAGTAATAAATCATAATGTTGCAGTTATTGAAGAAATTGTTGCAGCATCGTACAGGCGATCAAAAGAGTTAGCACAAACAGGAGAGTAGTTTTTTGAACGTTATTGAAAACATCATTTTAGGTTTACTTAATTTTTATACGCTCGCTATTTTTATTTACATCATCTTGTCTTGGGTGCCATCAAACCCAGAGGGTAATGTTATTGAGGATTTAAGAAATGTACTGGCTACCATTTGTGAGCCTTACTTATCGCTCTTTAGATTTATACCGCCTATCGGTGGTGTTTTAGATATTTCTCCAATATTAGCTATTATAGTTTTAGAACTCATTAGCTATGGAGTTAGCGTTATACTTTAGTAGATTAGAATTTGAATTTCTGTCAAAGGAAGGATTCAACAATTATGAGCATCACACCTGCAGATATCCAGCAACAAAGATTTTCAGAGGCTCGCAAAGGTTACAACCCAGGCGAAGTAGATGTATTTTTAGAGTCTATCGCTGGCGAAGTGGATGCAATGCTTCGCAAAATTGCTGACTTAAAGGGCAGACTCAACAATGCAGAAAAGCAGCTTGCACAGGCACAAACTAAGCTTGCTCAAGCTCCACAACAAGCACCTCAGCAGCTTCCTCAAGCTACTCAAACTTCATCTTATGGTGCAACTGAGCAACAAATCTCTGCTGCCTTAATTACCGCACAACAATCTGCAGATAGAATTGTTGAAGAGGCTCAAAGCCAAGCTCGTGTGATTCGCGATGAGGCAGAAGGCAAGGCACGTGAGGTTATCAAAGAGGCCTTAGCTGAAAAGCAAACTGAGCTTGATGAAATTGAGAGACTCAAGCAATCACGTGAAGACTTTAGAAATGAGTATGTAAAGCTTATCCAACATTTTATGGATGACGCTAAAAATACCTTCCCAGCATCAATCAGATCTGCATCAAGACCTTCAGGCTCTGAGGCTCGTCAAGATTATGCTGAGACCTTTGATCCACAAAAGACGGTGCTTGCTCAAGCTCAGCCAGCTCCAGTAGAAGAAGAGGATGACTTAGATTAAGTCTTTACGGGATAGAAAACCATTAAAGTAAAAAAGGCCCTTTAGAGGGCCTTTTGTCTGTTGCTGCACTTTTATTTGCGTAAACCTGTAAGCCGGGTTCTGTCGTTTAAGACGATCATTTATCTCGAAGCTAAATCACTCTAGCTCTCTAGCAGGCAACCCGAATGCTGATAGGGCTGATCAAATGCATTCCTATTTGCCCTTGCTTTGGATGGGGTTTACCAAGCCATTTAGTTGCCTAAATGCTGGTGCGCTCTTACCGCACCGTTTCAGCTTTTCTCAAAGCATAGCGCTTTGAGAGTTTTCTTTTCTGTGGCACTAATCCATCAGGTTTCCCTGTCCAGCCGTTAGCTGGCATCCTGCCCAATAAAGCCCGGACTTTCCTCACATCTAAGGTGCGCGACCGTCCAGTCTACTTAAAAGTGTTGCGAGAGCTATATTAGCAGGATTTGAGCAAAAGTTTAACAAGTATTTAAAATTCACATCTAATTGTTAACGATCGATGGAGGAGCCAGCTGTACCGTTTTGCATTTCGTCTAAAAATTGCCAGTATTTCTTGGGCATTTGCTGCTGTCTGAGCTTTGGCTTATAGCGCTCTTTAATAGTTATTTGGCGATAAAATTCCTGCCACATATGGGTGTAGTCAGTATCATCTGAACTAAAACGTGGGGGATTAAAGTTTTCAACTCTTTGAATGATGGCGTCTTTACCATCATAACCCCCGGCCACCGTATGTTTGCTGTCATAAATTACAAAGGCTTGTACATTCAAGCGGCCCACAAAGTGATTCATCACAAGCGGAACAAATGAGATGCTTGTTTCAAACTGAGCAAAGTAGACGCCTTCTGAAGTTTTATGAAAGCGTAAAAACTCTATGGCTTTGTGGCGCGCTGCTTCTACAGATTTTTCCAGGTCTAAAAACTCACCAATGCGCTTATCTGCAAGCATTGAGTGCACCTGTTTTCCTACCCGCAGCGCTACTGAGACAAAGTAAAAAATAAGGAGAAAACGTCTGGGCTCATCGGATAAAAATACCTTATAACATGACTGCAAAGCTTTATGTCCGGCCTTACGCTTAAGAGCTTCTGTAATTCTTGTTACGAGCTCTTGATTAGTTTCGTGCTTGATAGCCGGTTCAAAAAGGGAAGGCTGATAGTCATCTTGTGCGCAAATTCTTGAAATTGAGCCAAGGCGCTTATCTAGGTGAATTTGTGCAATGCAGGAGAGAAGCCCATCAAAGCTTGAGTCAAAGATATAACAAAAGGGAAGGGCTTCTTGTATGTGTTGAGAGCTGTCCATAGGCTAAAAGAGTGTGAGCTGGTTTTCTTGCATCTTGCGCTTAAGGTTTGCCTTGGTGTTGAGTGAGTCAGACAAGATTTGTTTGCTGATAATTTCAGGGTCAAACTTATAAGGCGAGATATATTTGCCATTGATAGTTATAAAGTATTTAGCTCGTTTGAGTACAATGCCAAGCTTTTTTAAAGACTCCTCACTTAGAGCACTGTACTTTCTGGCTCTGATAATCTTTCGAGCACCTCTTGGACCAATGCCCGGGATTCTAAGTAGGGTAGAAAGAGGTGCCGTGGTGATTTCTATAGGAAAGTCATCCAAGTGCTTAAGCGCCCATACCACCTTTGGATCATGATCGAGGTTAAGATATCCTGTATCTGGTAAAAGCTCATCAGCATCAAAGTCATAAAAGCGCATAAGCCAGTCTGCCTGGTATAGCCTGTGTTCTCTGGTAAGAGGAGAGCTAAAGCTCAGTTTATCGGGTAGCTTACTCGATTCATTTACAGGAATATAGGCAGAAAAGAAGATGCGCTTTAGACCGTATGCCTTATAGAGGCTTTTAGAGAGCTTGAGTATGTGCGTATCATTTTCTGGTGTAGCTCCAATAATCATTTGAGTAGACTGTCCAGCTGGTACAAACTTTCTTTGTTTGGAGCGCTTAGCTAGATTTGATTTCGCTCTGAGAGCGAGTGCAGTATTTTCTGTATCTATTGCATCTCTAATATAAGACATGGGCTTAGTAACTGATTGCTTGGATTTGTCTGGAGCAAGCAGGCTTAAAGATTTTTGAGAAGGAAGTTCTATGTTTACTGACATCCTATCAACCAAAAAACCTAAGCGCTCAACAAGCTCCGGAGAGGTTCCAGGGATTGCTTTAGCATGGATGTAGCCATTAAAGTGGTATTCTTCTCGCAGTATTCTTATGCACTCAATGATTTGCTCAGTGGTGTTATCAGGGCTTACTAAGACACCAGAGGATAAAAAGAGCCCTTCAATAAAATTTCTGCGATAAAACTCAATGGTTAAATTTGCAAGCTCACGTGGGGTAAAACTTGCACGTTTAGTATGAGCTGATTTTCTGTTGGCGCAGTACTCACAGTCATATGAACAGGCATTGGAGTAGAGCACTTTAAGAAGTGAAATACATCTACCATCTGCAGAAAATGAATGGCATATACCACCTACTGAGGTAGAACCAAGCTTTCCTTTAACGGCTTGTCTATTAGAACCTGAAGAAGTGCAGGCAACATCATACTTAGCTGCATCACTTAATATAGATAGCTTTTCGTAGGTGTTCATATGCGCACTCCAAATAGAACGTTTGTTCTAGTTTATTAAATAAAGCTTTAGCTATCAAGCTTGGATTTCAGGATTATTAAATGTTCACAACCGCTTACCTTTTAATCATTAATGTGTCTAAATCGCCGCAGTTTATGCGGTAAAATCACTCTCATTCTATAAAAACAATATAAGGTAGGTGAATTACATGGCTGGATCTGGAGATGACTTTTCTTTAGCCAGAGTCCCACAGGACAAACGAGTACCTATGTGGAGAATGCTCGTAGTACGTTTAGGCTCTCTCGCTTGCGTTTCTCAATTAATTTTAGGAGCAAACCTTGGTTTTGGCATGAGCTTTTTTGATGCTTTTTTAGCCACCATGCTCGGTTCAGTTATTTTGCAGATAGTTTCTTTTGCAATAGGTGCTGCCTCTTGCAAAGAGGGATTATCAACATCACTCTTCTCACGCTGGGCAGGTTTTGGTAGCGTGGGTTCAGCTCTTATAGGTGCAGTTATCGCAATTGCGCTCATGGGTTGGTTTGGTGTGCAAAACTCAGTCTTTGCAAGCGGCATATCAGAGATTACTGGTTTATTAAACTACGAAGTATGGGCTCTTATTACCGGACTTGGTATTACAGTACTGGTAGTTTACGGAATCAAAATGATTTCAAATGTGGCAAACATCTTTGTGCCACTTTTTATCGTAGCGGTTATTGTTGCAGCTTTCTTTATGCTTCAAGGACATAGCATTGCAGAGCTCTTGAGCACTCCTCATCCAGGTCCTGCAATGAGCCTTTCAACTGCTACTACCATGGTTGCAGGAGGCTTTATTATTGGAGCCGTAACTACTCCAGACTTAACTCGCTTTATGAAAAGTGGTAAGGATGTATTTTGGATGACCTTAATTGGTACCTTTGTTGGCGAGCTTGGCATGAACTTAATTGCCGTACTTCTAGCTCACGCTGCAAAAACCAAT
Organism: Coriobacteriales bacterium; assembly: GCA_029983705.1. Taxonomy (GTDB): domain Bacteria; phylum Actinomycetota; class Coriobacteriia; order Coriobacteriales; family JAEZZM01; genus JASBYZ01. Next base: position 14,987 of record JASBYZ010000012.1, on the reverse strand, counting down.
GATGTAGTAAGTATCATGATGAGCTTTTCTGGATGGCTTGGAGCTTTGATCGTTATTGCATCAACCATTAAGTTAAACGACATGAATCTTTACTCATCAAGTTTAGGTCTTTCAACCTTTATTGATGCGGTAAGTAATCTAAACATTTCTAGAACTATACTTACCTGGATTTTAGGTATTATTGGAACCCTTTTATCTGTAGTTGGAATTATTAACTACTTTGTAGACTTTCTTACCATCTTAGGCGTCTTAATACCTCCGGTAGCTGGAATTATGGTTGTGGATTACTACGTTTTAAAGCGTTTTAGAAAAGAGCTTGATGAGTCACGAGCAAAAGGTGAGCTGCCTAGTGTTGCTGAGAGCATTAACCCAATTGCAATTTGCGCCTGGATTATAGCCTCTCTCATAGGACAGTTTGTACCCGTGGGAATTCCTGCACTTAACTCACTTTTGGCTGCTGGAATTATCTATCTAGTTGCTATGAAGGCATACGGAGCTTTTAGCAAACAAGAGCAGGTTAAATTTATTAAAGCTAAGTAAGGAGGCTTGAGAGATTTGAGATTACTTGACGAACAAGCCATTGAAGATATTGCTGTTGGTGCTGCAGTCTTAGGAACTGGCGGAGGAGGAGATCCTTACGTTGGTAAACTGATGGCGCTTCAGGCTCTTAAAAACAATGGCCCTATCAAAATGATTACCCTTGATGAGCTTGACGATGATGCCTTTGTTGTTCCAACAGCAATGATGGGTGCTCCTACCGTACTTGTAGAAAAGGTGCCAAGCGGTAAAGAGATCTTTAACTCGGTGCACAACTTAGAAGATTATATGGGAAAGAAAATTGACGTCACCATGCCTATTGAGGCGGGTGGCGTTAACTCTATGATTCCGCTTGCAGTAGCGGCTTCTTTGGGAATTCCAATGATTGATGCTGACGGTATGGGGCGCGCCTTTCCAGAACTTCAAATGGTGACCTTCCATCTCTTTGGAGTGTCTGCTTGCCCAATGCTTGTAAGTGACGAGAAGGGCAACAGCATCGTTTTTAAAACGGTATGCAATCAGTGGACTGAGCGCATCGCACGTGCGGCCTGCTCTGAAATGGGTGGCTCTGTAATGGATGCTATCTATCCTATGAGTGGAGCAGAGGTTAAAAAAGCTTCAATTCCAGGCATTGTTACCCTTACCGAAGAAATCGGAAAAGGCATTAGGGAGGCAAAAGAAAAAGGCAAGTCTCCAATAGATGTCGTGCTTGAAATCACTGGTGGTTTTGAAATCTTTAAGGGCAAGGTTGTTGACATTGTAAGAAAGACTCAAGGCGGCTTTGTGCGCGGTGAGTCTCATTTTAGTGGTATCGATGAGTACAAGGGCTCAAGCTTAGAGTTAAACTTCCAAAATGAGAATCTGGTGGCAATTGTTGATGGTAAGGTTGCTTGTTCAACCCCAGACCTCATTGCAGTTCTTGATGCAGAAACTGGTCACCCTATTACCACCGAAGGACTTCGCTACGGAGCTCGCGGCGTTATTATCGCCATGCCTTGTCATGAGCACTGGAGAACAGAAATTGGTATAGAAACCGCTGGTCCAAGATACTTTGGATACGATTTTGACTACACTCCAGTTGAAGAGCTTGTGGCAAAGAATAAGGCAGGTGAATAAAAAATGGCATACAGACTTGGAATTGATGTTGGTGGAACAAACACTGATGCGGTTGTGTTAAACGATGAGCTTGAGGTAATTGCATCAACTAAATCTGCAACCACTGAAGACGTTATGAGTGGTATCGAAAACGCTATGAAGGCTGTGCTTGAGCAAATTGGTGATGAAAGAGCGCGCATAGGATATGCGATGCTTGGTACTACTCAGGCAACCAATGCCATTGTTGAGCGCAAGCACTTAAATAAGGTTGGCATCATAAGAATTGGTCTTCCTGCTACGGAGGCTATTGAGCCTATGTGCGGCTGGTCTGAAGACCTCAAGGCTGCTATAGGAGGACAAAGCTATCTCGTTCACGGCGGACATGAGTTTGATGGTCGAGAAATTAGTAAGCTTGATGAAGATGAAATAAGAACTGCACTTTCAAAAATGAAAGGACAGGTAAGCACAGTTGCTATTATTTCTGTTTTTAGTCCGGTAAATGATAGCCATGAGCTTAGAGCTCAAGAGCTTGTTAAAGAGGTGCTTGGAGAAGAGGTACCAGTTTCTTTATCTTCTGAAATTGGCTCCATAGGTCTTATAGAGCGTGAGAACTCAACAATCTTAAATGCAGCACTCTATGATGTTGCTAAAAAGACGGTCTTGGGTTTTAAAGAAGCGCTTAATCACCAAAATATTTCTGCAAAAATTTACCTTGGTCAAAACGACGGAACCTTAATGAACGCAGATTATGCAGTTAAGTACCCAGTCTTAACAATTGCCTGCGGTCCAACTAATTCTATTAGAGGAGCTGCCTATCTTGCAGGCTTTGAGGATGCCCTCGTTGTTGATGTAGGCGGCACGACTACAGATGTGGGTGTACTCCAAAGGGGTTTTCCGCGCCAAAGCTCACTTGCGGTTGAGATTGGTGGGGTGAGAACCAACTTTAGAATGCCTGACCTTATATCTTTAGGTCTTGGCGGTGGTACTATTGTTCGCGGAGTAGATAATGCGGGCGAGATTAGCGTTGGTCCTGATTCAGTGGGCTATAAGCTTACTCAAGAGGCGCGCATCTTTGGCGGAAATACCCTTACTACCAGTGATGTTGTAGTTGCTTTGGGGCATGCAGATCTTGGAGATGCAAGTTACCTTAAAGATCTTGAGAGCTCTAAGCTAGAAGAGGTCTACCAAAAGATGATTGAGATGACCGAAGACGTTATTGACCGCATGAAAACAAGTGCGCAGCCTGTACCGGTAATACTGGTTGGAGGTGGCTCTCTTTTGCTTCCGCAAACACTCACAGGTGCAAGTGAAGTTGCAAAGCCAGAGCACTTTGAGGTAGCTAATGCTATTGGTTCTGCGATTGCACAGGTATCAGGTGAGATAGAAAAGCTCTACTCGCTTGAAGACATGAGCAGGGCTGAGGCTGTAGAAGATGCTAAAGCACTTGCGATATCAGATGCTATAGAAGCTGGTGCTGAGCCAGACTCTATTGAAATTGTTGATATAGAAGACGTGCCTTTAGCGTACTTACCTGGTAATGTAACTCGTGTACATGTAAAGGCAGCTGGAAATTTAAGGATGTAGAAAATTATGGGGGAGCGTCTTGTAACAATAGCCCTCGCACAGCATGACAGCGTGCTTGGGGACTTTAGGGCAAACCTTGAAAAAATGAAGCGCACGATAAGGGATGCAGCTTTACAAGGTTCAGATATTATCTGTTTTCCAGAACTTGGAACTACAGGATATCGACAAGATCTATTGGGGGAGGCGCTCTACTCATTTGCAGAGGACCCTCAAGAGGGTCCTACCTTCAGTGAGCTCTCACCACTTGCAAAAGAGCTTGGTATTTATATTGTTGCTCCAATTGTAATTAAAGACCCTGAAGGCAGAGTGCATGGTCAGGGCCTTGCAGCTGGTAAACCGCTTGCCTATAACGCAATGATTTTGATTGACTGTTCAGGCGAGTACATGGGTGTCTATGCTAAAAATCATGCCTTTGATACTGAGGAGCGCTACTTTGCCCTCGGCAATAAGATGCCGGTTTTTGACTGCGACTTTGGCAAGATTGGCGTGATGATTTGCTTTGATATGGGAGTGGTTGAGACTGCTCGCGTGCTTACCCTAAAAGGTGCAGAGCTTATTTTGGTACCAAGTGCTTGGCGTGTTGAAGATGAGCTGATGTGGGACTTAAACAGTGCCTGTAGAGCGCTTGAAAACCGACTCTATATTGCTGCAGTAAATAGGGTTGGTAGAGAAGGTAAAGAGCTTTTGATGTTTGGCAAGTCAAAGGTCTGCGACTTTGATGGGCGAGTAGTAAATGAGGCTCACCGCTTTGAAGAAGAGCTCCTAATTACCACCGTTGACCTCGCAAAAGTTGCTCCAGCACAAAAAGAAGTGCCCTATCTCTATCGTAGAAAACCCCAAAATTACGATATTTTTACGAACAAGGATATATTTTAAATGGTGCTCAAAGAAGTAATGAAGATTGCTGACCTTTTGGACGATCCAAAGGTGAGCGGTCAGAGTGTTAAAGAATTCTTTTTATCAAAGTTTCCTGATACCCATATTGAAGTTGAGACCTTTAGCTCATCTTTAGGCTCAACCGATATGATTTCGATTGAAATTCCAGGTAGTGATGGAAAGTGTTACGGCGGAGATGCTCCAACTATTACACTTCTTGGTCGACTTGGTGGTCTTGGTGCAAGACCTGAGATAACCGGTATGGTATCTGATGCAGACGGTGCCGTTGCAGCGCTCGCCTCTGCCTTTAAGCTCTTAACTATGAAAAAGCGTGGCGATGAGCTCAAGGGCGATATTTTTATTAAAACCCATATTTGCCCGGATGCACCAACCAAGTCACATTATCCAGTTCCCTTTATGGACTCACCAGTTGATACCAGAACCCTAAATGAACATGAGGTTGATGACTTAATAGATGCGTACATCTCATGTGACACCACCAAGGGAAATCGTATTGCTAACTTTCGCGGTATTGCGATAACTCCAACTGCTAAGGCAGTCTACCTCTTAAAGGTAAGTGAAGACCTTATTAACATCTATGAGAGCACAACAGGTGAGCATGCAAAAGTTTTAGCGCTCTCTCAGCAAGACATAACTCCTTACGGCAATGGGCTTACTCACATCAACTCAATTATGCAGCCTTCTGTTGCTACCAATAAGCCAGTTGTAGGCCTTGCGCTTACCAGTCAAACTGTTGTTGCAGGTTGTGCTACAGGAGCAAGCCATGCAACTGATATTGAGCTTGCTGCACGATTTATGATTGAAGTTGCTAAAGCCTATGGTGAGGGTAGGTGCAGCTTTTATGATGAGCAAGAGTATGAACGTCTTCAAAAACTCTACGGCAGTATGGAACATTTTCAGCAGGGCGGCAACTAAAAAAGTGCAGCTTTTATACTTGTAAAAGTGTTATCGGAGAGTGTTTGCTTTACTATATCAAGCTCTCTCCATACCTGATTATAGGGGTCAAGCAAGCTAAGACCACAGGCAAGCGGCATTATCTTTTATTTGTAGCGCTCGTCTTCTACAACAAGTTCAGTTTTGATTATTCCTACAAGCTTTTCAAGAGCGCTAATAGTGTTTGGTCTGATATCTCCACCAATTAAAACGTACATGATATCATCGCCCAAGTTGAGCTCGCCTTCGTTTAACCAAACGCGAACATACTTAACGCCCGGATAGCTTTTTGCTTCTTCAACTACCTGCTCAAGGCGTTCTTTGTTGTAATCAAAAAACATTCCATTTACGCGGGAGCCGTCATCGATATTTTCACGAACCATCTTTTTTGGCTCTTCACGAACCGTACCGTTATGAACAAGATACATGCCTACTTCAGATGCGCGCGGGTCAGCTTTTGCCTCTTTTAACCACTCATTAATATCTGGTGATACTTTGCTCATACAAATATCCTTTCAAATTTTTCTTGTCTCATAATAGTAATGTATCGTATAATTTCAAAACATGTTTAAATGTCTAAAGCTATTATGCGATTTTTCTTAAGGATTTTGTAGAGCTTGGGGACCTAAGTTTAAATTGATTGACTTAAACAGTTCTAAGCTATAAAATCCTATTTTGCGTCTTAAAGTAATTAAGGCATTGGGATATCGTCTAATGGTAGGACAGCGGTTTCTGGTACCGTCAGTGGGGGTTCGACTCCCTCTATCCCAGCCAAAGAAACACGTGGCCCGTTCGTCTAGCGGCCTAGGACACCGCCCTCTCAAGGCGGAGATCACGGGTTCGAATCCCGTACGGGCTACCATCTCAAGTTTCTTTCTTATTCATGCATTTTATATCAAATACATTGTATAGTTATCTAAACTACTTTGTAGTACTTGTTTATTCAAACAAAATTTCAAGGGAGAAACATATGCATGATGTGATTGTTGTTGGCGCAGGTCCTGCTGGAGTAAGTGCAGCACTTTATGCAAAAGCTCGAGGACTTGAGGTACTCGTTTTAGAAAAATCTCAGGTAGGCGGCCTTATCTCAGGCGTTTCAAAGGTAAGTCATTATGCTTCTGTGGGAGAACATGAAAGCGGACAAGAATTTGCATCAAAACTGAGTGAGCAGCTAGATTATTCTCAAATTCCTGTACAAATAGAAGAGGTAAACTCAATCAGTAAAACTGAGGCAGGCTTTAAAGTAATAAGCTCAAAGGCTGAATATGAAGCTAAGACGGTAATATTAGCTATTGGTTCAACACTTAAAGAGCTTGACCAAGATAAATTTAAAGACCTCCCCACAGAGCACTGGCCGCTAGGCAAAGAAGAGCTCTATAAAGGCAAAACAGTTGTTATTAATGGTGGTTCAGACGGTGCATCAAAAGAGGCACTGTATTTAGCTCAGTTTGCTAAGTGTGTACACATGGTTCAAGATCAGGATAGATTGCTGTGCATCTCTGAGTTTAAAAAGCAGATTGAGGCAAGCGATAAGATCATTGCTCACACCTCTGCGACCCTTGAGAGTTATAAAACAGAGGGCGATATGTGCACAGAGGTAGTGCTCAGCAATGGTGAGAGCATTAGAGATTCTGAGGGCATAGTTGTTTTTGTGCAAATTGGACAGCATGGAAATGCAGATCTGCTTGAGTCATTTTCTTTTGAAACGCAAAACGGCTTTGTGCAAAGCGAAATATCAACAGATATAGACGGTCTTTATTTAGCGGGAGATATTCGCGTAAAGCCTGTAAGACAGATTGCTACTGCAGTAGCAGATGGTTGTTTAGCTGGAATTGAGGCTGCAAAGAAAGCTCAGGCGTAAAGTTTTACACCTGAGCTTTAAAAAATCTAAGCGATAAAGGTTGGTACGATTTTTTGATCGCTGTGTGAGGTAATGATAGCTTGAGTGCCTATGCGTGAGTAGATACCAGAAAAGTCATCGCCAAACACATACAGACCTACAAGATTGTTATGAGGGATAAAGCCATAGCCTTGTCCCTCTTTTTGATAGGCTGGCGTTTTGTAGGGCTCTATGTATTCTTGGATAATATATCCACCCTCTGTACGTTTTTCTTTTATAAGTTTTGTAAAGTCTTCATCGCTAAAATCTTTTGAAGCATATACACCCTGACCACCATAGGATGCACCTGGCTTAATAATCCACTGTTTAGAGCGATCAATTTGCTCAAGCTTAAAGTTGGCATTGAGCTCAAGAGTAAGGGGAGTGTGCTCTTTAATAAAGGCGTGCTCTTCTTCACTTAAGAAGTTTTGGGCAATGTCTGAGGCAAGTATTGGTAAAAACTCTTTAACCGCAGCTGGGTGGGTAATAAATCCGCCTACTAGACAGACGCTACCAGTTTTAGCTGCATCAATGAGTGCTTGAGCACCATCATCAAACTTTTCAAACATCTCTGAGGTGACAGCTCGTCTCCACACGCAGTCTATTTGTTTATTTTCTTTGTCACAGAGTTTACCGTCTATAAATTTAAGATTTCTAATATCAACAAAATCCAAGCTAAAGCCTTCAATTGATTCAAAGAGCTCCTTATAAAGTTTAACCTCTGCGCGCATCACAGACTCTTTGTAGTCAACAACAGCAATGTAGATTTCTTTATCTGTACTGAGATTTTTGTTGTGGGCGTATTCAGTGTAGCAGTCAGTTAAGACCTTTGCCCATTTTTGAACCAAGCTAAATGAGGTGAGCTTATACCTTTGGGCAATCTCTTTAAAGCTTTCTGAGTGCATAAGTGCCTCATCAGCAGACTGCTGAAAGGCCACTCCAGATGAGCCATCGGTGTTAAGTTCGCAGTATTTCCACTCACCAGTTTTCTCGTTATAAAAAATATCAACACGAGAAAGCGGTATGACTTGAGAGTATCCGGTGTCAAGTAAAATAAGCTCTTCAAGTTCTGGATCAAAGTTAAAGAGTGCTCTAAAGTCTTCATGTTCACGGTAATACTTGCTAGCCTTACACATGATTTCATGGGTTTTTTCGGCTATACACTCAAAATCTTTAACCATAGATGCTGAGTAAATCTTTGGGGTATAGCTTGAAACCAGAGGCTGTCCGGAGCGCTGAGCGTAGGGGTTATCTCTGAGTGCTTGCTTCATGCGCTCAATATTTTCTGCATCTCCTGAATTTTTTTGAATTAAGCCTATAAACTCTTTGTTAGGGTCTAAGACCTCTATATTTTTTTCATCTTTATGCAGGTACTCATATACAGTTTTACCTTCAGTGAGCAGGGGCTCTAAGGCGCTTAGGTAGCTCTTTGAACTATCATCAGAAGCCTTAAGGGCAATGTGGTAGAGCGAATCTAAAAACTCATGTGCATCTCTTCCATAGAGCTTGCCAGAAAAACCATCTTTCATAACTGAGCTTCTTGACTCATACACTGCCTCTTCGCTCAAATAGTCTTTGCCAACAAGGTCAAAAACCTGAGCTTTTGCATCCGCACTATAAAAGATGCTTTCACATAAGGCCACAAGTACACAAGCATATGTGAGTGGGAGGGAGTCTACATCTCTAATCTCAACGTATTTTTTAAGTCTGGTATCAGGAAATACCATTGAGATGTAGTGCTCAATATCTTTTTTACTAATCTCACTTAAGCTTATAAGCTCGCCGATTGTTTTATCTTCGGTATCGATAGTTTTTCCTTTTGGGGAGGTATAGAGGATAGCCGGAGTATCCATTAACCAGTCTGCATATGATGCGTAAGAAAAGTTGTCATCAAAGAGGTGGGGGATAATACCGCAGCGTGCAGGGTCTGTATCCCTCCAAATATAGGAGCGAACCATGCGTTTGTCGTGTAAGTCAGAACTTAAAGGTGCTTTTGCATTATCAAATAGAAGGGCAAGTGCTGGCCCTAAGAGATAGGCAAGTCTGATCTTCTCGATAAAATCTTTTTCACTTGAGTAGTCAACAGAAATTTGCGTGGAGGCAGAACCTCTCATCATATCTATGCCGTGCTGGCCTGTTTTCTTAAAGTTCTCATTCATTAAGTGGTAGCGCTTTTTATTGATGAGGGGAAGCTCACGTGCGCTATATACAGGATTATAGCCTTGCATTACAAAAATCCAGTCTTTGCCTAAGTCTTTTGCAGCCTTCTCACACAGTGTAATTCCAGCCTCAAGACCTACAGCTGCATCATGAGCGTTTTGAGCAGGGCCAACAGAGAGTTCAAATTGGCTTGCAGGCTCTAAGGTGACAGAAATTCCCACACTTTGGCCCTCAAGACCAAAATCCTTTGGATCAATAGCGCCAACATAGCCCATGTGCTGGCCATCAATAATCATCTCGCTATCTGATGGTTTAGAAAAATAGCTCTTGAGCTCACAGAGTAGATCATATATACCACTGTCATAGCTTATAAGATTGTTGTCTGTATCAAAAACAAACATCTCAAGCTCAACGCCAATGCTAAAGTCATCCGGATCTTTTTCTCCAGAGCTAAAGTACTCTATAAACTTTTGGCGATTTTCTTTATACATTAAAGCCTCTTTGTAATTTGGCTGCATCTATCTATATCTCCTCGGGAACATATTTTATGTTATCTTGCTTTTGTGCCCTATTAGCACGCCTAAATTTCGACTTTTGGAGAAGTATGAGCCAAAGCTACATAAACTTTCAATCTGTAATACCTTTATCCAACCTTAAGCGGTCAAAACTACTACTTTCTTTACTCTTTGTTATATTAAGTTATGTAGCGGTGTCTCTTCCGCAAGAGGCTTTGGTCAAAGCGGGAGTAAATCCTTTTGTGCTCTCGATAGGGCAGATGATAGGTTTTGTAGGCTTTGCCCTTGTGGCCCTTATTATACTTGGGGGAAGAAAGGCTTTTAGAGATCTTGCACCTAAGCCAAAGGCGCGCCAAATACCCCTCATTTTCTTTTACGCCTTGCTATCTATGTTTTTGGCAATTGGGCTTGCACAATTTGTATCCAACCTGCAGGCAAATCCTATTATTGATATTGCAGCAGCCTCACCACTGTTTATGGTACTTACGGCACTACTTCTTGTGTTTCAGCTCTTTTTTGAAGAGCTTGTTGCAGTGCTCTCATTTGTACTTGTCTATCAGCTCTTAGCTCAGCGAGGCCTAAGCCATAAGGCCTGTCTTTTATTAGCGCTTATCTTTTCTGTTTTGCTTGCAGCGGCCGTGCATATTCCAACCTATAACTTTAATGTTGTACAGTCACTGCTTGTAATTGGTGGGGCTCGCCTTGGGCTTGGAATTGCCTATGCACACAGCAAGAATTTCTGGATAGCCTACCTTGCACACCTCTTATATGACGGGGTGCTCATAGCGCTTGCCTTAATTGCAATACTGGGTTTTGGAGTAAGTGTTTAAAGCGCACAAATTCCGCAGGTCGCACAGTGCTTAAGAGCGCTTGGAGCCTGGGCAAGTCCGCCTTCAGCTGTCTCTCTGAGAGACTTTGGTAGTGCAGCTCCTACCTTTTTCATAACCTCAACTGACTCATCAAAGGGGACAACTGCCTTAACGTCGCTTAAGGCAAGAGTAGCAGCGGTAATTGCGTTTGCTGCCATTGCGGCATTTCTTACCTGGCAAGGCGCTTCAACGAGACCACAAATTGGATCACACACAAGCCCAAGTGCATTTGCAATAGCAAGGGATGCTGCGTGCAAACACACCTCAGGTCCTCCTCCCATGAGCTGGCATAGTGAGGCTGCAGCCATGGCACTTGCAGAACCAGTCTCAGCCTGGCATCCACCTTCAGCTCCTGATACGGATGCATTTCTAGCAAGCAGGTAGCCTACCGCGCAAGAGGTGTAGAGGGCATCAAACATCTCTTCATCGCTAAAGCCCATCTCTTCTTGGGCAGCAATTAATACACCTGGTACCACACCAGAGGCTCCAGCAGTAGGAGAGGCTACAATAAGGCCCATGGTTGCAGATCGCTCAAGCACAGCCATAGCATAGGCGCTTGATTTTATGCGCAGCTCGCCTACAAGCTTGAGTACCTTTTCTGGGGCATAAAAGACCTTACGAGCTTCTCCGCCAATAAGACCACCTAGAGACCTTTCAGGATGTTCAATTGGGATATGGGTTTCCTCTTTAAAGATGCTTAAGACCTCATACATTTTTGCGACAGAAAGCTCTTTACCCACAAGCTCGCACTCTCGCTCAAACATTATCTGTCCAATGGATTTATCTTCTTTGCTGCAGAGTTCAAGGAGCTCAGTTCCTGAGATAAAGTCATGGTCAACTGTAGCGCCAGGGTTTGTAATAGCGCCCGGAACAACTACAGCACTTGCGGTAGATACTGCCTCAATCTCTAAAACCTCATCGATTGCTTCTTGGCAGATTGGCTCATCAGTTTCAAAGATGGTGCAGGCCATGCCGCCCTTGTTTTCTCGGTATGATCTCATGAAAGCAACATTGATGCCAAAGTTTGCAATGGTGGTTGATACCTTTGCTAACACACCAGGGGTATCTCTGTGAACAATAAAGAGGGTATTAAACTCACCTGAGAGGCTTACCTCAATACCATTTATCTGGCTTACTACAATTCTTCCGCCACCTCTGGACTCACCTCTAATTTGCAGGCGATTACCATCAGGGGTATCCATGATGATATCTACCGTATTTGGGTGAAGTCCGTCTCCTTCTTCTGAGTATTCAAACTCATACGAAAGCCCAGACTTGTTTGCAAGTTCAAAGGCATGCTTGATGTCGTAATCGTCAGTGTTTAAGTCTAAAATTCCCGCTAAAAGCGCCTTATCAGTACCGTGACCTGCATGAGTTCTTGCAAATGAGTTGTATAAGATAAAGTGTACGTGTGAAACTTCACCAAAGATCAAAGACCTTGCAAGTTTAGCAATGCGCAAGGCTCCAGCCGTATGAGAAGATGAAGGACCAATCATAATAGGACCTAATATTTCAAAGCTGGACATCTGTGACATATGTAGACTCCTTGGTTAAAGCGTGCGCAAATCTAACGTTTAGATAACTGTATCAATAAAAGTATAGGACTTGTGACAGAATGGCATAAGTTATTCAGGCAATTATAAAATTAACAGTTAGAGCTAAACACTTTATGACAAAAACCAAAAACATACTCATTAACCTCGGCATATTAGTTTTAGTCATAGCAGCTTTTATAGGATACCTCTCCTATACCGGTAGGCTTGGTGCAGTGTCTGCTCAAATTCAGCGAGTTGATAAGTTTTGGCTGTTGGGCGGCTTTGTAGCACTTTTTGCCTATCTTGCCTTTGAAATGTTGGCACTTGATCAAACTTTAAAGATTGCTCGTATTAAGGTCGATAAGCCCCGTCTGGTATCTACCACTATGCTGGGCATCTTTTTTGGTAACCTAACCCCATCTACCTCAGGTGCACAACCTGCTCAGGCAGCGTCTCTTGCGCTTGGCGGGGTGCCAATTGGTAGAACTGCATCGGTATTACTCTCAAAATTTATTATCTTTCAAGCAGTAGTTACTGTATTTGCTGCCGTAATGTTGGTATTTAATATCGGCTTTTTTAGAGCTGCCTACGGAAACATCGCCCTTCTTGCAATAGTTGGCTTTGTTGTGCACCTTTTTGTACTTATAGGTCTTGTAGCAGCAGGACTTTTTCCAAAATGGATCTCTAAGCTTGGTAATGCAATTTTAAATTTGGCTAAAAAGTTTAAGCTTATTAAGCGAATGGGAAACAAGCGCCAAAGACTAGAAGATGAGGTACAAAAGTTTGCGAGTTCTTTTAAAGAGCTTCAGCATAACAAAGTCAAGCTTGTAGTCATTGCAATTATAACTGGTCTAGAGCTTTTATGTCTTTATTCAGTACCTTATTTTGTAATCATGTCTATGGGGATTACTGATGTCAATTATTTTAATATTCTTGCAGCTACTGCCTTTGTAAACCTCATTGCAACCTCTGTGCCACTGCCGGGTGGTAGTGGAGGAGCAGAAGGCGCCTTTATCTTATTCTTTGGTCACTTTGTGGGTAAGGGAAATCCAGCAATGTCTGCCATGATTTTATGGCGCTTTATAACCTTCTACTTCCCAACAATAATTGCAGCTCCCTTTATTACTCATCTCAAGCCTAAAAAGCCACTTCAAGGTTTTGAGAAGCGAAAGCATAAAGTGCTTAAGCGCATTAAGAAATAGCGTTATAAGCTTGATTGCTCATTGATAATCTTCCATAAAAAAGCCCCTACAGAACTTAGTCGTAGGGGCCAGTACTGCTTGTGTTGCTTAAAACAAACTCTTACAGCGCAAATTTCTTTACATCTTCAAGACGCTTAAGGCAGGTCTCTTTACCCAAAAGCTCCATTGATTCTGAGAGCTGAGGGGATACCTGTGAACCAGTTATGCCAACTCTAATAGGCTGGAAGAATTTCTTTTTAGAAACTTCTTTTGCTTCAGGAATTGGCTGGAGTGTCTTATCAATCTCTTCAACACTAAAGTTATCTGCATCAATTTTTGAGAGTGCCTCAGTAGCAAGATCCAAAAGCTCTTTTACGCCTTCTTTTGCTACATTTTTTTGCACGGACTTTTCGTCATACTCAAGCTCACCCTCTTTAAAAAGGAAGCTTAAAAGTGGGGCAATCTCAGGTATTACCTTAACGCGAGGTTTAGCCAAAGGAGCAAGTTTTTCAAACCACTCAGGATTATTCTTGTAGTCATCTTCACTTGCAAGACCTGCCTCAATTAAGGCTGGCATGGTTGCACGCTTGGTGTATTCCTCATCGCTTAGAGCCTTAAGGTATTCAGCATTCATCCAGTTGAGTTTTTCTTCATCAAAGATTGCTGGATTTTTTGAAATGCGGTCTAAGTCAAAGTTATTGCAAAGGGTCTCTTTTGAGAAGATAGTGGTCTCTCCATCAAGTGACCAGCCCAAAAGTGCAAGGTAGTTTACGATAACTTCAGGGAGATATCCTTTTTCTTTGTACTCCTCAACTGAGGTTGCACCGTGGCGCTTTGAAAGCTTTTTGCCGTCAGGACCCAAAATCATTGAGAGGTGTGCAAACTTTGGAACTGGATACCCTAGTGCCTCATACACCATAACTTGGCGAGGAGTGTTTGAGATATGGTCATCACCTCTGATGATGTGGGTGATTCCCATTAAGGCATCATCAATTACGGTTGCAAAGTTATAGGTTGGCGTACCATCAGACCTTATTAAGATGAAGTCATCCATCTCTTTGGTATTAAACTTTGCGTGACCATGTACGCAGTCATCGTATTCAATAAATTCTTTTTCAGGCACCTTAATGCGCCAAACGTGTGGCTCGCCTGCATCTATTTTAGCTTGAGCTTCTTCTTTAGAGAGTTTTCTGCAGGTGCCAGGGTATCCCTGGAATGAGTCTTGGCGCTCATGTGCTGCTTCTCTATCTTGTGCAAGTTTTTCTGCTGAGCAAAAACATGGGTATACTGCATCGCGCTTGATAAGCTCTTGAAGTGCATCTTGATAGGTCTGGGCACGTTGAGTTTGAAAGTATGGCTCATGTGGACCACCCTTAAAAGGGCCCTCATCCCAGTCAAGACCAAGCCACTTAAGCGCACGTAAAATTACCTGAGTATTTTCCTTAGTTGAGCGCTCAGGGTCTGTATCGTCAATACGAAGAATAAAAGTGCCATTAAAGTGCTTAGCATAAGCCCAGTTATAGATTGCTGTACGAGCTCCACCAATATGGAGTAGTCCTGTTGGAGACGGAGCAAAGCGTACGCGTATGTCTTCAGACAAGTTAAATCTCTCCTATGAATAGCTATAAAATTTGCATTTGAACCCTAAGTATAACGCTTAATATTTGTAGGTTATACCAAGAGTTAAAATTATACTTTACACTTTTACATTTATACTCTAGATTAGAATCTACCATCAAGAGGTAACAATTATTTGTTGCTTAAGAGCGGAGGGACTGAGCCCTATGATGCTCCGGCAATCG
>JASBYZ010000011.1 GCA_029983705.1 Coriobacteriales bacterium | reverse complement strand
ATTTGCTTTTTTAAGAGCTTTTTTGAGCTGCTGCTGGCGCTCGTCCTCTTCAAAGTCAAAAGCGTGCTCTGCAGAAATCTCCATTGCCTTCATTGAAAGCGCAAGAGACTCAAAAAGCGCAATTGAGCCGCGTACAAGCGGCCACTTTTTCCACGCCTGAGGCTTATCTGCATGTGGAAGCGGGTGTTCTTCAGTGTAAATTTCTCCTTCAGGAGTTCTTACTGCAACCGCCCAGTTATATTTACCGCGCATCATGATGCCTTCAAGTAGAGCTGCACCACCAATGTGCGTTTGGAATAATTCACCGTCTTCGGCAATTAAGTCTTTATTTTTAGCCATAACAACCTTTCGATTCATCTAATTTCTTATGCTACCCCTAGTTATTGAGGAATCTCTAAGATTGTTGAGACTTCAAATTAAGCTCAAATACTACTAGCTAAATCTACACACAAAAATAGGCTCTCTACCTTTGTAGGGCAGAGAGCCTAAATTAAAAGCGTTTATATACGCGCGATACTATAAGGTATCAACCTGATCTTCTTCAGTTGGAACAAAGTCTTTAGCTTCGCCTTCACCGTCTTGTGATTCAGCCTGCTTTGGATCTTCAGTATTTCTTACCTGATCAGGATCATTGGACATGATACGGTCCTTCTCGCCCGACTTCACCTTGTCATATTGAAGCTCATGAGAGTCACCATATGCTCCCTTGATTTCTTTTTCGAGCTTCTCATCAAGCATGTCCCAATCAACCTTATCGGTGATGCCTAATGCCTCAGCAACGCCCTTACCATAGTCTTTATCTGCAAAGTAGCAGTGAGCGATGTGTCTGAGCTTAATGTGCTCTTCTACACCTTCCATATCTCCTGCAGTGTTATCAAAGAGTCTCTGCTTTTGGTCATCAGTCATAAGTCTAAAATACATACCTGGCTGGGTGTAGTAATCATTATCGTCTTCGCGATATGAATAGGCGTTCATTGCACCGTCAAGTTTGAGGTCTGGCTCACCATGTTGTTGGTGATCAACCCATCCACCATATGAGTTTGGTGAATAAATAAGCTCTGCACCATTGTTATCATCCACGCGCATTGCACCATCTTTATGGTAGCTGTGGAAGTTCTTAGCGTTCTTTGGATAGTTAACTGGAATGAGGTTGTGGTTTACACCAAGTCTGTAGCGCTGAGCGTCTCCGTATGAGAAGAGACGAGCTTGGAGTACGCGGTCTGGTGAAAAACCAAGTCCAGGAATGATATTTGCTGGATCAAATGCAGCTTGCTCAACCTGTGCAAAGTAGTTATCTGGATTCTTGTTTAACTCAAAGTAACCAATCTTTTTGAGTGGGAAGTCTTTTTTGAGCCAAACTTTGGTGAGGTCAAATGGGTTGGTTTCCATCTTTTCTGCCTCTTCTTCAGTCATTACCTGAATGTAGGCAGTCCAGCGTGGGAAGTCCCCGCGCTCAATAGCACCGTGAAGGTCTCGACCAAAGGATTCACGGTCAGTAGCGTTAATCTTGTTAGCCTCTTCGTTTGTTAAGTACTCAATTCCTTGTTGGGTGAGGAAGTGATATTTAACCCAGTGACGAACGCCCTCTTTATTAATCATTGAGTAAGCATGTGATGAAAAACCATGCATATGTCTAAATCCGTTAGGAATACCGCGGTCAGACATGGTAATGGTTACCTGGAATAAAGCCTCTGGCATACCAGTCCAGAAATCCCACTGATTGTTTGCTGAACGAAGGTGGGTGTGAGGATCACGCTTAACTGCACGGTTTAAATCAGTAAAGCGGTGTGGGTTTCTTAAGAAAAATACTGGTGTGTTGTTACCAGCTAAATCCCAGTTGCCATCTTCGGTGTAGAACTTAAGTGCAAAGCCTCTGATGTCACGCTCAGCATCAGCAGCTCCGCTCTCTCCAGCCACAGTTGAAAAACGAGCAAAAAGCTCGGTCTCTTTGCCAACCTCACTAAATGGAGCAGCATAGGTTAGATCAGTAATATCCTCGGTGCATACAAACTTACCAAAGGCTCCCCAGCCCTTAGCATGCATACGACGCTCAGGAATATTCTCACGATCAAAGTGTGCTAGCTTTTCAAGTAACCAACTATCTTGAAGCATAATTGGACCGCGAGGACCTGCGGTAATTGGATCTGTGTCATTTACTACAGGAGCACCTGTTCTACGAGTCATGTATGGGTTTTTTACATGATCATTTACCGATGATTTCTCCTGGTAGAGCTCTTCTTTTTTCATGTCTTTCATGTCATCTTGTTTGTCCATGAACATCCCTTCTAAGTTGGTATCTATTAGTACAAAATCCCCTAATATTTTTTGTATTAGTAGACATACATAGTTCTTCCCACTTTGTTTGATGTTTAAATATAAATAAGATGACTAATCTTGAAATTGAGTTTTGTTCTCATTTTTCCATATTTTGGCGATGAGGACCAGGCATAAAAAAATGACGGCCACAAGGTGACCGCCAATACAATCGTGTTTGATGTGAAGACTAAAGGTTTACTCTTCGGTAGCTGGTGCTTCTTCAGCAGGAGCTTCCTCAGTAGTCTCCTCTGCAACTTCTTCTTCCTTAACAGGATTCTTAGCTGCTTCTTCTTCATACTTTTTAGCACGAGCAGCTTTTTCTTGAGCCTTCTTCTCGCGCTCAGACTTTTTAGCCTCTTCTTGAGCCTTGAGCTCTTCTTGACGCTTAGCCTTTGCTTCTTTTTCTTTCTCAAGAGCAGCTTGTGCAGCTCCGCCAAACTTATCTGAGAAGCGTTGAACACGTCCACCAGTATCAACAAACTTTTGTTGACCAGTGTAGAATGGGTGGCACTCGTTACAAAGTTCAACTCTTAACTCACTTTTAGTTGAGCGAGTGGTAAAGGTATTACCACATGAACAACGCACGGTGCACTCTTGATATTCTGGGTGAATATCTTTGCGCATGGTTAAACTCCTTTTTCCGACGTTACTTGGTTTCCGACCAAGGTGTAAAGCTTAAAGATTGTACCATATAAATAAAGTGCCACAAAGCTGGGCTCTGTGGCACTCAAATTATGTCCATATTTTATGGATTGAGCAAGCTATAAAACTTATGCCTCTACTCTTCTAGCTAGTAGACCAGCAGCGATAAGAGCAGCTGATCCAGCTACTGCAGCCTTAGCTCCAGCATCTTTTACTCCAGAAGGAGCAGCCTTTGAGTCGCTTGAGGCAGGGTCTGAAGCTGTAGCATCTATATCTGCTTTTGGATAAAAGCCAGTATATTCAGATTTGTTGCCCTCACTTGAATTTACCTTATTGTCTGAATTATTATTATCAGCTTTATTGCCTGCAGCCTTAGATTCCGCATCTGGGTCTGCTGGCTTTGATATGTACCCCTTTCTCTAGACAAACCAGAGAAAGGGGTACATATCAAAAAGATGTCACCGGTGTTAGTTAAAATATTATAGCTAAAATGGGATAAAAACGAGTTTGTTTCCATGGATAGCCTTTATAAAATATGTGCTTCCCTAAAATGTGGGATTGATGATGTAATGGAGTTTACAAACTATGAGCATGATTGATTATGTATTTCAACAAACAATCGAATACATTGACCATATCCCAAAGTCACTCCGGAAAAAGTACGGTCAGTTCTTTACAAGTACTGAAACAGCCATCTTTATGGCGGAGCTATTTGAAATTCCGCGACAGAAATCGTTATCTATTCTTGACCCTGGAGCTGGCTCCGGTATTCTCTCTGCTGCCTTAATTGAAAGGCTGCAAAGTGAACCGTATATTGAGAAAATCGACTTAGTCTGCTATGAGAATGATCCTAATATTCTGGAGGTGTTGAGTTCGAACCTCAATTGGGTTTGTCAGCACTCCAAGAAAAAGGTTTCCTTTCAAATTATTACAGATAATTACATCCTAAGTCAGATGGCTGATTTTAACTATATGCTTGACGCAAATCCGAACCCAAGGAAGTTTGATGTGGTGATAGGTAATCCTCCATATATGAAGGTAGCGAAGGATGCCCCAGAGACGTTAGCCATGCCGGATGTATGCTACGGTGCACCGAATCTGTATTTTTTGTTTGCATCTATGAGCCTGTTTAATTTGCGAGATGAAGGCGAAATGGTCTACATTATTCCTCGATCCTGGACATCTGGTGCTTACTTCAAGAAATTTAGGCAGGAGTTGCTAAGTATAGGCGCATTAGAGCACATCCATTTGTTTGTGAGTCGGGATAAAGTTTTTGAAAAAGAAAGCGTTTTACAGGAAACGATTATTATAAAGGTCAAGAAAACTGCATACAAACCAGATCTTGTTACAATCTCTACTACCCAGAGTAATTGTGATTTCGCAGATAAGACAGTTTTTGAAGCTCCCTATACAACAGTGGTCAACGGAGAAGAGTCCTATGTTTATCTTGTGACAAACGAGGACGAAGCTAATACTCTCAAAACGCTAAACAAATTTGAAGATACATTGCCAAGCATCGGTTTGAGAATGAAAACAGGTTTGACAGTAGACTTTAGAAATCGAGACTCACTAAGAGATAGCGCAGAAGAAAAAGCTGTACCATTATTTTATTCTCAGCATATCCAGAATGGAAAAGTCGTTTTCCCTGTTGGTAAGAAGCATGAATATATCGTTACAGAACAAAGCAGTCTACTGCAGCAAAATACAAACTACCTGTTTGTAAAGCGTTTTACTGCAAAAGAAGAACGGCGTAGATTACAATGTGGTGTCTATTTGGCAAGTAAGCATCCAGAATACACAGAGATCAGTACACAAAACAAAATAAATTTCATTTGCGGCTTGCGCGACTTGCCTGAGTGTGTCGTATATGGACTATATGTACTGTTTAATTCTACACTTTATGATTGCTATTATCGGATACTGAATGGTTCTACACAGGTGAACTCTACCGAGATCAATGCCATGCCTGTTCCTTCTATGAATACCATTGAAGCAATGGGAAAAGAATTGATTCGTGTTAGAGATATGTCCGAAGAATCTTGTGACAACATTTTAAGGAGCTATATATGAGCAAATTAGAAGATGCAAAAGCCATACTGAACGCCCTACAAGTTCCTGCTAAGCAGCAAAACAGTATATGTTGTTACGTATTACTGGCAATGGCAAATGTTGTTGAAAATATGTCATGGCAGCAGTCTACAAATGGCTGGATTCGCATCCATGATGTGATTGCTTTCACAGATGAAAATTACAACATTACATACGCTGAAAACAGCCGTGAGACAATTCGTAAACAGGCAATGCACCATTTCAGAAACGCTGCTTTTATCGAGGACAATGGGAAAGCAACCAATAGCCCCAACTATCGCTATCGTTTGACCGATGAAATGTTGGCATTGCTGCAAAGTTTTGGAACAAACACATGGGAAGATAATCTTACTGAATTTCAGAGGGCGCATGATTCTCTCATCGAGCTTTATGCCTCCAAACGGGCACTGCGGAAGATGCCGGTGCAGATTAATGGGGAGAATCTCACTTTTTCTCCTGGAAAGCACAATGAATTGCAGAAAGCTATCATTGAAGAATTTGCACCACGCTT
Source organism: Coriobacteriales bacterium (assembly GCA_029983705.1). Taxonomy (GTDB): domain Bacteria; phylum Actinomycetota; class Coriobacteriia; order Coriobacteriales; family JAEZZM01; genus JASBYZ01. The sequence goes on along the minus strand of JASBYZ010000011.1, from coordinate 21,641 downwards.
CGCGCCCAATTCCGAGTGCCTATATGTCGGTGATACTATTGAAAAAGACTTGGTAAAGAATGTGGATAAGCTTCGTAACTTAGGCTTTGAAATTACACTTCACGATAAAATGCCGGATGTTGTCCTCTACTCAGAGGACAAGGATTGGATATATTTTATTGAGTCTGTAACTTCCGTTGGTCCGATGGAGCCGAAGCGTATCAAGGAAATCGAAGATATGACCGCCAGTGTTACCGCCGGGAAAGTCTATGTTACAGCGTTCTTGGACTTTAAGACATTCAAAAAGTTTTCAGAAGATTTGGCATGGGAAACTGAGGCTTGGATTGCAGATATGCCCGATCACATGATTCACTTGAACGGGGACAAGTTCTTAGGCCCAAGAAGATAAAGAGGTGCTAAAACATGCTATTCAATTTTTATTACTTAAACTTTTCAAAAGTTTATGAGATAAAAATGATGTTAAGTAATGTCATCAAAACTGATGAAACGATTGAGACCAGCCAAGGCGATACCCTCAATGCTGAATTACAAGCAAAAATGGGTACGAAATTTTTGAAGCTTTTTAACGCTGAGTTAGGGTCTGACATTAAATCGGGATCGTCAGATTCTCAAAAAGTTTTTGAAAACTTTAAAGTCACTATGACTAAATCACTTATATTAAGTGAAGTAATAGAGAAATGTAAGGTGATTTCTTCGGATTTCAATGGTCTTACAGAAGGGCAGCTCGTTAGGATTGACAATGTATCACTTTCTCTTGAAAATGAGATGGAATTGCGAACTGTAAAGATGTTTTCAAATGGCACTTTCAAAGGTATGCGTTTGCCGGAAGACCGTGGGCTTGACATCAACAATCTTTTCAATTCCATGTTCAAGGACTATTCTTACAAGCTCAAAGGTGAGTTAAAAGATAGTGACGAAAAACTTTTGATAAAGATACCACTTACCTTTGAAAGTGAATTTGAAAATCTCTACAATGTGGATGATTTGTTCATTGGAAATATGTCCTTAATTGGTATATACAAAGGCAAAACAAAGATTAACGCCCTAAAAAATTCTTTTGAGTTTTTCCAAGAGTTAGGACAAGTCTCTGATTCTGATTCAGATAACGAAGTGCACAATAGCCAATATTCAGCTCCTGAGGTAGTTAAATTTAAAAGTGAAGATGATGGGGTATATTACAACTACATTGATCTCCTTGCAATAGTGCAGGTTATTAAATCTGAGAGTTTTGAGGCAGAGACAAAACCTGAAAGTACAAGAAGAAAGAAGGATACCGAGTGAGTACGCTATTCTTCTATACTAAGCAACAGTTTTTTAATTTCAAATCTACTCAAACAGCAGAGGGATTTGAATTTTTGAGCATGTCAAAGTTGCTTTCTTCTCAGAGAATTGATGAGTTGGATGAATGTCAGCAGTATTATGTAGATATTTCATCTATGGTTGCTTTAGTGATAGCAGATGATTCACAGTTGCTAAATTTTGAGCAACTCTGTGGCAGCTTTGGGGGAAATATTACTTTTATCTGTGATAAGGCCTATGAGGCAGATACTAAATATTTACTTCGAAATGTATTTGATGATTTTTCTGATGTCGAAGCAGAGAGTGATGAAACCCTTGCTGAAAAGGAAGAAATGCTCAGCACAAAACCTGACTCAGTAAAAAAGATTACCAATTTAGACGATTCTGAATTGAAAAGTTTCTTTGAGAATTTCAATACAAGACTATATGGTCATGAACGCTTTAAGAAAGAATTCAAAGAGCTCGTCAATTCATTTAGAGTATTCAACAGGTTGGGTGAACATAAGATTCTCTCTCTTTTTTTAATGGGAGATTCTGGTGTTGGAAAAACAGAGGTTGCGAGATCAATTCATAAAGCTCTTGGAAGCAAAGCAAAGTTAGCAAAGATCAATTTCGGAAACTACAGTAGCCACGATGCCCTTAACAGTTTGATTGGAAGTCCATTGGGTTATATCGGTAGCGATGGCGGTGAATTACTTAAACGAGTTCACGAATCCGATGTAGGTTTAATTCTTATAGATGAATTTGAGAAAGCTGATAATGCCGTGTTCAATTATTTTCTCGATGTTCTTGAGAATGGAAAGATTGTAAATTCCCAGGCCGAGGAGTACGATGTCAGTGGTTATATTATTGTTTTTACCTCAAACATTACCAAGGAGAATTTCAAAAGCAAAATATCACCAGAGTTGAGATCCCGATTTGATTATAAAGGAATGTTTAATTTACTTACTGACGTGGATAAGAAAAAGTTTGTGCATTTTCGAGTAAATCAAATTATATCCAAGTACAGGGAATTTGTATCCGCCGATATACCTGATAAACTTCATGACAACGTAGTCGCCGAAATTGATGTCCCACGATATACGAATATGCGTGACCTAAATAAGAAGATTAAAGATACATTTGTCTCGCTCATTAAAACTTGATTCTCAAGTTAAAAAGAGCTATTAGGACAAAAGGGGCTTAGGACATAATTCCGTACAAAAAGGAAGGTGTTCTAAGCCCTATGAAAGTTATTTATAAAGAAGAACAAAAACGCATTGCGATTCAAACGTACAAGAAGCTAAAGTCTTATGCTAATGCTCTTAGAGTACATGGCTATCCGTCCAGGCATATCCTATTTGACTGGGTAATCAACTCTCAAAAGCGTGGTAGGCCTTCCAAGAAAAGCACAATAAAAGCTAAAAGATACTCCTATGACTTAAAGCTTAAAGCGGTAACACTCTCTTTAGAAGGAGTAAATGCAAAACAAATTGCAAGTGAGCTCGATATCACTACACATGCAATCATTTATGATTGGTTAAAGAAGTATCGCATAGAAGGTGAAGAGGGCTTACATCCGAATAAACTGTCAAACAAACTCAAGGTTGAAATCATTTTAGCTCTTGTAAATATATTTCCACTCCAAATACTCTTAGAAGAGCTCGATCTTAAGCGCAGCAGCTTTTACTACGCAAAACTTTCATTGAGCAAGCCTGATAAATACCACCATATAAGAAGCCTTATTCATGAAATTTCTGAGTCATCCTTTTACACCTATGGCTCTCCCCGTATATGGTTTTCACTTAAGAAAAGACACTACTCAAGCTATATTGGTGAGATTACACCCGCATGCAAAAACACGGTAAACAATAATTTTCATGCAACAGGTGCCAATAAGCTTTGGCTTACTGATATTATAGAGTTTAGTGCTAAAGATTCTAAAGTGTGCTTAAGTCCAGTTATTGATTGCTTTGATGGAATGGTTGTACCGTATGCTACCTCAACTTCACCTAATCAGTCTCTAGTAGATGAGATGTTAGAAAAAGTCTTAAGCACAGTTAAGTCAACTGATGAGTTTAAGAATCTGGTAATTCACACGGACAGAGGAGGACATTATCGAGGTGGTAGATGAATTGAAAGATTAGAAGGTTTAGGTATTACTAGATCAATGCCCAGAAAAGAAAATAGTGGCGATAATGCAGCATTTGAAGGCTTTTTTGGAAGAATGTAAACAGAAATATATTATCACCGTAGTTGGAATACTAAAGAAGAGTTAATTGATGCTATAGACTCATACATCGATTTTTACAATACCAAAAGAATAAAGCTAGGGCTTTAAGGGCAGGACAATCAAAGAACATCGTGATATGCTGTACCAAAATGTCTAGAAAACTGTCCTAAGCCCCTTTTGTCCTATAGCTCGATTATTTAATTGGTTTAATAGACTAAAGAGCTTGCTCAGCCTCTTCCTGAGCTACTTTTTCTTTCTCGTCTTGCGTAAGACCAATCTCGTCATCAGTTAAATAACATGCTGGATCTGATGCCCAAAGGTCTCCTGTGGCAGCTTCGGCTCTCACTCTAAAGTTAGCACCACAAATGTTTAGGAAGTCGCAGTAGCTACATCTTCCCCATACGTGTGGTCGCTTATCTTTAAGTCTAAACATAAGTTAAGACTCTTCAGTCTCTCGAGAGGTGTCTGACCAAATCTCAGAGAATGGACGATCTTTAATATTTCCAAATGAGAAATGTCTAAAGAATTGGTCTGCATACACTTCGCCATCCCAGCTGATGCAACCAATACCATTACCAGTGGAGTTACCCTGGTTCCAGCTTAAGAGCTGTGCTGCATTATCAGCAAGCGGATCGTTTTCTTTTCTCATCTCTTCAAGTAAAAATGGACCATCTGCATGGTTATCTACGGTGAGAACTTCTGGCTGTAAACCCTTAGCAAACATTTGCTTGGTTCTTGTCATGATATATCTCACCACTTGACGAGACTGCTCATGTGTTAAATCCTCATCCATAAGCTCTGATCCACGACCAGTATAAACAAGGTGATAGAGACAGATTCTATTAATTTTCTCGCGCTCCATCATGTCAAAGATTTTTGGAATCTCTTTATAATTTCTCTTGTTGATAGTAAAACGTAAACCTACTTTAATGCCAGCCTTACGTGCATTCTCAAGACCTTCAAGGGCACGCCTAAAAGCACCATCAACGCCTCTAAACTGGTCATGAACCTTCTCCATACCGTCTAGAGAAACTCCAACATACGAAAGACCAACCTCCGCATATTGCCTTGCTTTTTCAGGGGTAATTAAGGTTCCGTTTGTAGAAATAACAACACGCATACCCTTGTCTTTTGCGTACTTCATAAGCTCAAGCAAGTCTTTTCTCATGGTTGGCTCTCCACCAGAAAAGAGCAGTACTGGACATCCAAACTCAGCTAAATCATCAATCATTACCTTAGCTTGCTCAGTAGTAAGTTCGCCTTTATACTTTTTATTTTCTGAACCTGCATAGCAGTGTGCGCACTTTAAATTACAAGTTTGAGTGCAGTTCCACACTACTACCGGTTTTTTATCCTTAGAAAACTGAAGCATGTCGCTTGGGAGCTTATTTGATCTACGCTTATAGCGCAGTACATCAGCCGCCTCTACGGCACCACAATACAGTTTTGAAATTCCAATCATAAAACAAATACTCCTCTTACCGTGAGTTTGCAGTAATCAAACTACTTTTTAAAATAAGAAATAATGTCTTGCACCAGGCAGTTAATAGTAAATTCTTCTGCCTCAATAGTTGGTGCAATACCGTAAGTGTTAAGCGTTTTTGAAGTGATTGGACCAATTGATGCTATACATAGCTTCTCTAGATATGACTTCATCTCTTCTTCAGACTCAAATGAGTCTTTAATCAGCTTGATAAAGTTATCAACTGTTGATGATGAAGAAAAACTAATCGCGTCAATCTCTCCCGCTTTAAGTGCTTCAGCAAAAGCCTCCTGGATGTCTCCCCCATCCGCATGTGTCTCATAGACTTCCATGACTTTAACCTCAACACCTTTTGCCTCAAGACCCTCATTTAAAACTTGACGAGTCTTTTTAGCACGAGCGATAACTACCTTATCACCCGCTCCCACACCGCGCTCTAAGAGCGCTTCTAAAACACCTTCAGCCTTATACTCATCAGGAATTAAGTCTGGAACTATTCCCCGATCAAGCAGGTGTTCAGCCGTAGCAGAACCAATGCTTGCTACCTTAATAGAGCTTAAGGCTCTGCTGTCTTTACCAATTTCAAGCAAGCCGTCAAAGAAGGTGTCTACTCCGTTTACAGAGGTAAATACCAGCCAGGAGTATTCACCCACGTGCTCGCAAAAATCAATTAATTCATCATGATCAAGGCATGGCTCAATCTTAATTGTTGGAAACTCAATCACCTTAGCCCCCGCTTCAAGAAGCTGAGTGTGCATGTTTGATGCTTGAGCTCGCGCACGCGTTATTGCAATTGTTTTACCATGCAAAGGCTTATTTTCAAAAAATGATAAGGCCTCTTTAAGCTCAACAACCTTACCAACACAAATGATGGCTGGAGCCTTAAAGTCTCGCGCTTCAACCTCTTTTACCACGTGCTCTAAATCAGATACTAAAGACTCTTGTTCAGGGTTGGTGCCCCAGCGCACAAGAGCAACAGGCTCATCTAAAGGTCTGCCATATTTAGTAAGGTTTTCTACAATATTTGGCAGGTTTTTAACACCCATATAAAAGATAAGGGTATCTACGCCCTTGGCTAAGTACTCCCAATTAATCTGAGAATTTGGCTTAGTTGGATCTTCATGTCCGGTGATAAATGCCATAGACGCTGCAAGACCCCTGTGTGTGGCAGGAATTCCTGCATAGGCAAGGGCAGCAATACCAGAGGTTACACCTGGCACTACCTCAAAACTAATACCCGCTTCATGAAGGGCAAGACCCTCTTCTCCACCTCGACCAAATACGTAAGGATCTCCGCCTTTAAGGCGAACAATTACTGCTTCAGGATTTTTTGTCGCAAGTTGTACTAGAAGCTCATTAATCTCATCTTGAGTAATGTGCCTGGTAAAACCTTTTTTGCCAACATAAATCTCGTCAGCAGCTGGATTTACATATCCCATAATCTGGTCTGAAACCAAAAAATCATGCACTAAGATGTCACATGACTCCAAAAGTGACTGTGCCTTAATGGTTAAAAGACCAGGGTCACCTGGGCCAGAACCAACTAAATATACACCTGGATGCTGATTGAGCTTATTCAACATGGTCATCCTGTGTCTCATATTCCTTAGATGCAGCATATAAAATCTCTTGCGCACCAGCGTCAAGAAGCATGTCTGCCATATGCTTGCCACATTCCTCGTAATTTTGAGCGAGATCAGAGTGCTCAAGCTTAATGCGCTTTGAGCCGTCTAAGCTTGAAACAAAGGCGTCAATTCTTAACATCTTTGGCTGTGTTGGAAGCTCACGAGCAAAAACACCCATTGGAGCTTGGCAGCCACCTTCAAGTTTTTTCATAATCTCGCGCTCAGCCATTACCGCATTAAAGGTTGATTTTGATGAGAACTCAGAAATAATATCTTGCGTGTAAAAATCTTCAGTTCTGCAAACAATACCAATAGCACCTTGGCCAATAGCAGAAATCATCTGTTCTGGATTGAGGTAAAAGCTAATCTTATCTTTGAGATTAAGCCTATTAAGTCCTGCTGCAGCTAAGACAACTGCATCAAGTTCTTTAGTCTCTAGCACCTTAGCAAGACGGGTATTGATGTTTCCTCTAATATTTACAAGCTCAAGATCTGGTCTTAAACGTTTAAGCTGTGCACGTCTTCTCAACGAACCCGTACCAACGCGAGCTCCCTCTTTAAGGTCATCTAAACTTGAACCTTCTCTCATAACTACACAGTCACGCACGTCTTCTCTCAGAGGCATAGATCCAATCATTAAGCGCTCATCAAGCTCTGCTGGTACATCTTTCATAGAGTGCACTGCAACATCAATGTGGTAGTCTAGGAGCTCTTTATCAAGTTCTTTAGTAAAAAGTCCCTTACCACCAATTTTTGCAAGGGCAACGTCTTGGATCTTATCGCCAGAGGTTTTAATAACCTTAACCTCAACCTCTAAGTTCTTGCGTGTATTTTTAATAAGCGCAGCTACATAGTTTGCTTGCTCAAGTGCAAGTTTTGAACCGCGCGTACCCACAACAAAGTGCGTTCTAGAAAGTCTCATTGTTACTCTCTCTTTTCTGCTCGTCTTCGCGAGCTTTCTTAAGCCGTAACATTTCTAAGCGGCGCTCTCTGCTCAAACCGTCTGGAACCGTATCGAGTCCAAACAAAAAGCGAGCTGCCGCTGTATATTTATAAAAATCAGGCTCCTCTGCGTGCTTTCTTAAACGCGCAAAAGGACCGTGCAACATCTTGGTAATAATTGAGTTTGCCATAGCCTCAACTGCTTCTTGCTCTTCAGGAGTTAAATCCTTAAGTTTATGAGAAGCGCGGCTAAGCTCTTTATCACGTATCACTTCTGCCTTATGGCGCATTTGCGCAATAGTTGGCTTGAGCTCTAAAGCAAGCCTCCAAGAATAGAATGCATCAATTTCTTGCTCAATAATGTTTCGAGCATGTTGAGCCTCTTGTTGTCTAAGCTCAACGCCTCTGTGCATAAGCGAATGGATGTCTTCAAAGTCATACAGGTGAACGCCTTCAAGCTCTTTAACCTTAGGCTCAATATCACGAGGAAGACCTAGGTCCATCAAGACAAGCTTTTTAGAACTAGTACGCATACTCAGCGCCTTTTTTGTTTGCTCAAAGCTTAGAGCAAAATCATTTGCGCTCGTTGATGCAAGACATAAATCAGCTTCAGCTAAAACCTCACTCAGCTCACTGGTATCCTTAGCTTGCATGCCACTTTCATCGGCAAGCTTTGCTGCACGACTGAGGGTTCTATTTACGATTGTTATATTTTTAACGCCCTGCTCAAGTAGGTAGTTTAAAGAAAGTTGACCCATCTCGCCGGCACCCAAAATAACAATATTGATGTCTTCAAAGCTTTCAAACTCATCTTTTGCAATATTTATTGCAGCGGTAGAAATTGAGACAGAGTGCTTACCAATTTCAGTTTCAGATCTTACGCGTTTACCCACCTCAAATGCTTGCCTAAATAAGTGGTTGAGCTGGGTACTTACGGTTCTTGCCTCTTCAGCTATCTCATAAGCACGGCGTGCCTGACCTAAAATCTGTGCCTCTCCAAGCACCATCGAATCAAGTGAGCTTACCACTGTAAAGAGGTGATTTACTGCCTCATCCTCTTCTTCGTGGTAGGTATAACCTAAAAGCTGGCATGACTTACCGTCAGCGTACTCCGCTAAAAACTTATGTAATAGACCTAAGGCATTAGATCCAGGCAATACATCAGCGTAAATCTCTGTTCTATTGCATGTTGATAAAATAAGCACCTCATTGATCTCTTTAAATTCAATAAGCTGCTTAAGCGCGCTTAGTGTCTCCTCATTACTAAACGCCATCTTCTCTCTCAGCTCGAGTGGAGCAGAATTATGCGATAGCCCAAGCATTAATAATGACAAGGTTTATTGCTCCTTATACTTCGAAATATTTGGTTTTATATACTCATCAAAGACCTCATCGACCGCCATATGCTCCCCAGCACAGTAGCGCTCAAATAGGTCTGACTCAACTAAATCATGTAGCAATTCTTTACGAATCTTTTCTGGTCCAGAAACGCGTGACTTGACCAGGTCTCTTACCTGACCCAAAAACATAACGTATGGACCATAAATTGGATCAATTTCTTCTTCAAGCTGTTTGCGCAGCTTCTTTGCATAGCTTGGAGAATTTCCGCCCGTAGATATTGCAATTTGCAAAGGATCTCTTCTGACCACAGAAGGGACCGTAAATGTGCAAAGCTTTGGCACATCCACTACGTTTACCGGAATAAATTTTGAGTCTGCCTCGTGATAAACCTCTTTATCAACAGAATCAACTCCACATGCACTTATAGCAAGATAACACTCGCTCACATCGCCTTTTTGGTATTCACGTTTTTCCAGTTCAATAATGCCGCTATCAGCCATTAAATCAATAGCCTCAGTGACATCTGGAGAAATAACCTTAACTTGAGCAGAATACTCAATAAGTCTTAAGATTTTTCTCTCAGCAACAGGGCCGCCGCCAATAACAACCACAGGCTTGTTTCTAATGTTTAAAAACAGCGGATAAAATAAGTCATCGAAGTCGTCTTGGTCTTGTGTGCTCTGATAATTAAATGCCATTCAATCTCCTCGTGTGCAAAATTATGCACGCTTAGATCTGTCTTCTTTCAAGTGCTCAAGTGAGCTTTTAAGTGCATCAAGCTCTTTTTGTATGCGGCGAGCCTTTATGTAACTTGCTCCCACAAATACCGCAAGTGCTACCCATATCAGTATATATGCTCCCACAACAAATGGTACCGCTGAGATAACAGTTGAGTAAGCTTCAAGCAATAAAGGGTCCATTTTATTTATCACCTACCACGCGTTTTTCTTTCAGGCGTTTTTTATATAAGCTCTCAAATTCCTCTTTGACCTGCTGTAACTCGAAATCTGATTTTTTGAGGGATATTCTCAATTTATACAAAACAAAGCTCAACAAGAGGCATCCAATCATTCCTGCAATAAATGGAATTAACATGGAGCTAGAAAGTCCCGAGTCAGTTCTAAAAATAACTGGATGAATTGATGAAGGAACAATTCTTGTTACAAAAAATGAAATGGGAACATTAATAAAGGCAAGTATGCCAAATACCGCAGCAAAGCTAGCTTCCCTATCAGCGTCTTCAATATTGAGACGCAAAACAAAGTAGGCAAGCACCATCAAGGTAAGAATAAAGTAGGTAGTAAGTCGCGGCTCCCACACCCACCAGCTCCCCCACTCAAAGCGGGTCCATAAAATTCCCGAAGCCATGGTAGCAAGTACAAATACCAGTGCTATTTCTGTACAACTATAGGCCCGCATATCATCAAGCGGGTCTCGTTTAATAAGGTATCTAATAGAAAAAACTGCGGTAAACAAGAGCGCTATAAATGACGATAAGGCCACCGGCACATGTAGATAGAATATCTTTTGAGAGAATAAGAGCTTATTTGCAACCATCTGCCCGACAATAATCACAGGCTCAGAAAGCCTTGCTCCGCGCACTAAAGGGGAGATGAAAAACGCCATAAAAATGTCGAGCAAAATTAAGAGCAAAGCTATACACACTACAGCTAGTACTAGTTTATTGCTTGATAGCAGCTTGGTTTTCAAATCCTATAACCCTCTTTCAACAGCAAAATTTCTAAGGCCTGAGCACAAACTCATAGAGCGCGTATGAGGCGGCAAGCATGATTGCATCATAGGAAAAGGCGATGCCACAAGATCTCATAAAACCTTCCATAAGTTCAGCGCTTCCAATTATTACCGCAGCACTTGCAGAAACGCAGGCAAGCAAGAGCGGAAAAATTAAGGGCACCAAAAGTATTGCAAGCAGTATGTCCCCTGATTTTGAACGCTGAGTAATACTTGCTAAAAGCGTTCCCACTCCCGCGATGCCCACATTTCCCAACAGTAAGGGAAGTATGAGCAAAACACTTTGTACGCTCAGGCTACTTGTTTGCAAAAAGAAAAAGTAAAACAGTGGTACAACTATAACTTCTAAAAGTACTAAAAATATGAAATTAGCACAAAGCTTTGATAAAAATACAAGCGACTTTTCAAAGGGAGCAAGCAAAAGTGCATAAAGCGCACCCGCCTCACCCTCATGACTAAAGGTTTTATTAAGACCAATAAGCGAGGTAAATACAATAAGCGCCCACAAAAGCCCTGAGGACACCTGCAAAATATCAAAATTGTCAGCAGTTTGAGAGAGTGCTGCCCCATAAATTGTCAAAACTAGAAGGGCGTAGATGAGCATAGAGCTTAAAACGGTTTTGGAGCGTGCCTCTAAAAGCAGGTCTTTTTTAAGGAGAGCAAGAAACTTCGTAAACACTATAGCGCCCAGCTTTCATCAAAGATTGCCTGCTTATAGCGGTCTAAAAACTCCTCTTTGCTCAGTTGTGAGCTACTCTCATACAGTACCTTCTCTCCTTCTTGAAGCATCAAGAGCTCATCGGCAAAATCATAAGAAGCCTCTGGGCTATGGCTAATAAGAATGATGCTCACGCCTTCATCAAGCTCAGCAATAAGCGCATTTAATACCGCTACACCCTGCGGATCAAGACCTGCATAAGGCTCATCGAGCAATAAGAGCTTAGGCTTGTGTAAAAAAGCCTTTGCAATTGCAAGGCGCTGTTTCATGCCTTGAGAATAATGCTTGATAAGCTCATGACGACGATACGAGAGCTGTGTTTTCTCAAGGAGCTCATCTATTCTTTCTAAAGCGTTATCAATACTATAAAGCTTTGCAAAAAGCTCTAGATTTTCTTGGGCACTCAGCTCTAAATACAGCTGACTTTGGTGTGAAACATAGGCGATATCTTGCAATAAGAGGTCAGATTCTTTATAAGCGTCTTTTCCCAAAATGCTTAAAGAACCCGAACTTGGCCGCTCAAGAGTAGCAAGCATACGCATAAGACTGGATTTTCCTGCCCCATTTGCACCTAAGATAGCAAGTTTTTTGCCTTGTTCAAGCACAAGATCTAGGTCTTTAACTGCAGAGCGAGCCCCATACTTCTTTGTAAGGCTATATGCTTCAACTGCAAACTCTGTCATAGACCCTAGCCTAACTTCTTACGCCTTGGTATAACTGCAAGCACTCCAGAAATTATAAGGAGTAGAGAGCCTGCCCATACAAAGTTAATAAGTGGGTTAATGTTTAGACTTACCACAAGCTCTTGGTTTGCAGAGTAGCCCTGAACTGCAACAAAGATATCCTCAAGTGGATGAGAAATAATATCTGCGTGCAAAAGTTGTTGAGCTCCCATCATTCCTTTTGGAATCACCACTGAAGGCACAACTTCACCATAGCTTTTTCCATCTTTTGAAACTGCTAGGGCAGCGCGCAATACCTGATCGCCATTAGACTCTTCATGCAGGTTAGTATTTTTATATATAAGGCTATATCCCCCAGCCTCAACTGCCTGACCAGGTACTTCTGCAACATTTACGATCTGGTGGTTGATATACATTGATGAGCCTACTAGACCAATGAGCAACAATCCCATAGCTGCATGGGTTAAAAATCCACTCGCACGTGCAGGGCTTAACTTAAAATGTCCCACTAAAGCACGGGCAAAAGACTCGTCCCTTCTTTGAGCGCGTCTTCTTACATCTCTTAGTATTAAATAAAGAGAGTTTGTAATAAGAAGTGAGGCAACTAAGAGCGCAATACTTGCAAGCACGTGATGGTATATCTGTTCAAGGTCGGATGGATTTAGCATGTTAGTCTCAGCTGCAATGTGATGTGCATAGTTTGGTACTAAGTTTATATACTGATGGGCTATCAAGGCCACAAAGATAATAAGTCCAACAGTCAAAGCAGGTTTAAAATCAGCTAAAAATTCTCGAGGATTAGTCTTTGACCAGGCAAGAAGCGGACATACTGCACAAATTGCAAGCAGGATAATTCCAATAGGTCTTGCTGCCATCTCATAGGTACTTACGTCTACAACAGATCCCGCTAAAGGAAGTGGTGCAGGGAGTGCAGGCACCAAGGTAAGGTAGGCAAGCAAGAGTGCTGAGGCCAAAAGAAGTACATTGGTAAGATAATAAGCTGCATTTTTAGAAAAGAGTGATTCAATATCGTCTTCTTCTTTTACTAAATCTTTTCTCAGTACTAAAAGCACCGCACAAAGCAGTGCTGCAAGCAGCATAATTGCTAAAAAGATTATGGTAGAAACCTGGTCTTCTGCAAAAGCATGTACTGACTGAACAATACCTGACCTCGTAATAAAGGTGCCCATAACCACAAAGATAAAAGATACAGCTGCAAGCACAAATGACCAGGTCTTATAAGATGAACGCTGGCGATAGGTGCTAAAGCTGTGAAGCATTGCAGTAGAGCTAAGCCATGAGAGAAGCGAGGCATTTTCTACCGGGTCCCAGCCCCAAAAGCCTCCCCAACCAAGCACAACGTAGGCCCATACTGCACCCAGTGCAATTCCTATAGTTAAGAGTGCCCAAGAAAATACGGTGAGGCGCTCTGATAAAAAGACCCAAGTTTTAGATACATCTTTAACAATAAGGGCAGCCATTGCATAGGCAAAGGGTATGGTAAGTCCCGCATATCCAATAAATAACGTTGGTGGGTGAAGCACCATAGCCCAATGCTCAAGCAGTCTATTCATACCCCACATGCGAGCTGGCCCTATGAGCTGACCCTCTGGTCCAATTAAGTGAGCTGGAGTTGGAACAAAAGGATTATTTGAAGAAGAAAAAATAAGCGTACCAATAAATAGAGCGAGCACAATTTGGACAATCATAAGGGCAGCTAAATTGAGCTTATCGGCACCCTTATTAAAGTTTCTCAAGCACAAAAGAGAAAAGAGCGAGATTAAAAAGGTCCAAAAAAGAAGCGATCCCTCTCTTCCGCCCCACAGTCCCGAAATAACATAGAGCCACTTGAGGCTTATAGCATCTTTTGGATAGTGCTGTGCGACATACTGAAGGCTTATATCATAGGTGAAAAAGCCTACAACAATTAGCGCGCATGCAGCAAATAAGGCAACAAAACTTATGAGGAGGCCTAAAACTCCTGCCTGCTGAAAATACTTTTGAGATGCTTTGGAACTTGCAAGTAAAAAAGATATGCCCGAGAGAATTGAAGCGATAAAGGCAGCGTAGAGACTGAAATTTCCAATCATTGACATAAGCGCTTAAACCTCTGCATCAATCGCTGCATCACTTGCATAAAAAGCACCATCTTTGCCAAGCTTGCCACTTAAGACAACCGCAACGCCATCACTAAATTCATCTGAGAGCGCTCCGTCAAAGTAGACATCAATCTCTTTACCTTGAGATTCAATTTTCATACGAGGCTCATTTGAGCCTGCTGGCCTCATAGAAGTATCTACAATGTAGCCTGCAAGCTTGGTGTCTACCTCAAGCATCTCATCTTTATTGTCTAAAATATTGGCAACCGTAAGCGCGCCTTGAGCGCTTTCATATTTTGATGGACACTTGGTTACCAGCTGATTGGCGTGGAGCTTTCCGTTTTCTATAGTGCCTGAAGAAATAGCAACAATACCGTTTCCAAAGGTTGCAGGGAGTGCACCTTGATAGAGCACTTCAAGGGTGGCTGAATCATGAGTGCCAGGCTCTCCGGTTACTACAAAGTTTGCACCAGAGCCCACGGTTTTAAGACTATCGTCTACCACTGCACCTGAAACTTGTACACGCTTTCCCTCAAAACTTCCTGAGGCTGCCTCAGATACACTTAGCGCCTGTGATGACTTAGGTCCTCCCAAAATAGCCACAGCAGCAACCATCACCATGATTATGATGATACCCATGCTTACCAGGCGCTTTTTAGCACTATTATTCATAGTTCTCCCCAATAATTATCTATAGTTCACTGCCCAAAATTGGCAATGGCATTAAGTCCCCTCACAGTAATATTAGGATCAAATACATCAAAGATATTACTTACTGGTGAAATATACGGTGCAAGTCCTCCCGTTGCAATGACAATTGCAACTGGCTCGCCAGCTTGCTTGAGTTCTTTTTGAATGCGTGCAACAAGCCCCTCAATTTGGCCTGCCGCACCCAAAATAATTCCAGATTGCAGTGCCTCAGCAGTAGACTGCCCTATTGCGTGTGCTGGTGTTTTGAGCTCAACTGAGCTTAATTTTGCAGCCTTAGCAATTAAGGCATTTGTTGATAGCTCAAGACCTGGAGAGATGCAGCCTCCCATATAAGAGCCATCAGAAGAAATCACATCAATATTAGTAGCCGTTCCAAAATCAACAACAATAGCAGGTAGATTATAGAATTCACGAGCTCCCACCGCGTTTGCAATACGGTCAGCTCCCACTTCTTTAGGGTTTGGATAGGCAAAGCTCAGATTGGCACTGTTCTCTGAATTAACCAGCAAAAATCTTTCTAATTTAAGGCTTTCTGCAAGACGCGTATACACATCAGTAAGAGACGGAACCACTGAAGCAAGTACCATCTCATGAATATCTTCTAAAGAAAGCTTAACTGAAGCTAAAAGCGAGCTTAAATACAACCTAATTTCATCAGAAGTACTTGAGGCAACTGTATTAATTCTCCAGGTATATAGTTCTTTATCTGAATCAAAAAGGCCGAGAACACTATTGGTGTTTCCAATATCTATAACAAGACGCATATCTTGAGTATCTCCGAAATCTGTTAAGGGACCGTAATCATAATTAAATATAGCATGTAGTACACTTAATCATGTGTACAAGAGCAAGTTTTAGGAGTTAAAAACATGGAGAGTCAAGAGGCACGCATTCTATTTGTTGATGATGAAAAAGCTATCATTGACTTTGTTTCATACAACCTTAAACGTCAAGGTTATGAGGTGCACTGTGCTCAAAATGGTGAAAATGCCCTTCAGCTTTTTAAGCAATACAACTTTGATCTTGCTATCTTAGACATCATGTTACCAGGTATGGATGGCTATGAAATATGCCGAGAAATTCGTAAAACCTCAAACATCCCTGTTATGTTTTTATCAGCAAGAGATACAGAACTTGATAAGGTAGTTGGCCTCGAAATTGGTGCAGATGACTACCTTGCAAAGCCCTTTGGCGTGCGCGAGCTTGTTGCACGAGTAAAGGCTCTCTTAAGAAGACAAAACCAACAGATTGAAGACTCACAAAAAAGTGACGTATTTTCTGCTGGAGATACCTCTGTTGATGAACTTGCCCACAAGGCAAGCTACAAGGGTACAGATATTGAACTAACACCTCGCGAGTTTGAACTTTTGGCAATTCTTGTTAAAAATGCGGGTACCGTTTTATCACGAGAAAAATTACTCGAAGAAGCTTGGGACTGGCAGTATTTGGTTGAAACTAAAACGGTTGATACTCACATCAAACGCCTCAGAGATAAGCTTAAAGATGCAGGAGCAGACCCTAACGAGTTAATTGAGACGGTTCGGGGCTACGGTTACCGCTTTAAGGCCTAGAAGGTAGTCTACTTTGAAGCTCCAAGGTCGCTTTCCAATCCAAGCATACTTTTTGCTCTGTTTTGGTGCAATTGTTATTGCTATCAGCATAAGTCTTATCATCATTCTCTTTTTTAATATTGGCTCGCGCCGCCTAATTGGCATGATTATCGTAGGATTCTTACTTCTATCGTTTGTGGGAGTCCTGATACTTTCTCGCCAGGTAAGTATGCCCTTTATTGCCCTATCAGAGCAGCTTAAAAACCTTATTCAAGAGGGCGAACTACAAAATATTGATAAGGAGCTTGAAAACGCCCCCAAAGAAGCACTTGATATTGCAACGAGCTTAAGTTCTTATAAAAAAATTATTGACGATAAGGCAAAGCTCAACCTTCAAAATGATAAGCGTCAAAAGCAGTTTTTGTCTGATGTATCACACGAGCTTAAGACTCCACTCACAGCCATTAAGGGTACAGCTGAAACAATTATTGATGATCCAGACATGCCTCAAAATATTAAAGAAAACTTCCTTGAAATCATAATGCTTGAATCAGACCGCTTAGTGCGTATGGCAAAAGACCTTATTAGCATGCAAAAAATTGAAGATACTGCACGCTCATCAGAACAAAGCCTTATAAAACCTAAAGATATTATTATAGAAGCCCTAAGCCGCATAGAGGTACTTTTAGAGCAGCGTGAGGTGGGTCTTGAGATTATTGGGGATGCCCCTGAGGTGCTGATAAACCGTGACTCGTTTTTACAGATTATGATTAATCTCTTAGAAAATGCCTCCAGACACGCGCCTGAAAAAAGCTCTATTATGGTGAATTTAAGCTATGTTGAGGGACGATCAATTATTGAGGTAAGAGATTTTGGCCCAGGCTTTGGCGATATAAACCCTCAACTTTTATTTGAAAGATTTTATAAGGGAGACCCCTCACGTCAAAAAAGTTCAAACTCAGGCGGTACGGGTCTTGGTCTTGCTATCGTAAAACAAATTGTAGAAATCTACGGTGGAACTGTTGAGGCATATAACGCAAAGGGTGGTGGCGCATCCTTTATTGTTGCTCTACCATCTGCAGTAGAAGAAGCAATAAAGCTCTACGAGTCCACCACCCCAGTTAAACCTTAAAAAGATCGATTTAGCTCTCAAGGCCTCCGAGCGCTTTTCTAATAGCAAGCGCAACAACTATCGCAAGCGCACACTTAGCGATATCAAAGACTACAAAAGGAGCAACTGCAGCTAAAAATGCAGCCATCAGATCAAGGTGGGCCACAAACATAAGCTGGATAAGTCCGCACACATAGCTTACTGCCATAACAATAAGTACACAGCAAATATCGCCTATAAGCTCACGCAATAAGCTTTGACCTTCCGGCTTTTGTATGTGCACACGTACAAAACTACCAAGTGCACAAGCTATAACAAAGCCCCATAAAAATCCGCCGCTTGGGCCCATAAGACCAGCAAGGCCAGACTTGCCGCCAGAAAATACCGGCAGTCCAATAGCGCCAATAAGCAAGTAGATTGCCATAATAAAGGCAGCCTGACGAGGCTTCATCAGTAGAGCTGTAAGTGCTACTACTGCAGTTTGTAAGGTAAACGGAATAGGTCCAAGCTGTAAGCTAATTTGTGCACTTAACGCTAAAAACGCAACTAAAAGCGCTGATTGCACGAGCGCTGTGGTCTTAGACTTTGCTCTCTCCTGTTCAAGGTGGTTTACTTGAGTCACTTTACACCTACCTATTTTCGTAGTGAAACTTCTGTACTATATACGCACTGTTTATGATGGTTAAGCATAAGCTCAATTGAGCCATCGCTTTGAGCTCCTATGAGCTCTGCCTTTCCCACCAGATTTCCCTGGCGACTAAAGACATCTACCTGATCCCCTCTCCACAGCAGTTTCTCATTATACTGTTCAATAAGATGGGCTGTATCTATTTTTGATTGCTCTAGAGCTTCTTGGGTAGCAAAAAATCTGTTAAGAAAGGACGCTACGATTTCTGAGCGCAGCGCTTCTAGATTTGTTACCCCACACTCCTCTAAGGATATCGCAGGAAGCGAGTGGGTTGGACCTTCAATAAGCGGCTGAGCATGTATGTTAATCCCTATACCAATAAGGAGCACTGAGCTTGACTTACTATGCTTATGCTCTAAAAGCATGCCAGAGAGCTTAGAGCTGTTAAGGTCTTTGCAAACCACTATGTCATTAGGCCATTTAACTTTTGTATTAAGGCCTATAGCTTCAAGCGCTTGAGAGAGACAGAGTGAGGTAATAAGCGAGATGAGCCCACTTTGCTCAAGCGAATAGTAGCGCGGAACAAAGGCGAACGAGAAATAAAGGCCGCCTGCAGGAGAGCTCCAAGACTTGCCAAAGCTTCCCCTGCCTTGAGTTTGCTTTTCACTCACGCACAAAACAGGCTCTGGATCATTTGGGTCAAAGAGCTCTAAGACCTCATCATTAGTTGATCCTACACTCTTTTTAACTTCTAAAGACTTAAGCGGGTAGTTAAGTCTTCTAAGTATGTCTGCTGCTCGAATATCACCCATCTATAGTGCACCAAGCTTGTCGCTCACAAGTCCGTAGCGCTCCATTTTAGCAAGAGGTTCTCTTCCTATAATTTCTTCTAAGGTACAGTCAGCACCACTGTTTTCAAGCAGCTCTTTAAGCGGGCTCAGCACAAAATCTCTCTCAAAAGCCTTTGGATGAGGAAGACTTAGTCTATGTCCTGCATGAACTTCCCCCTCATAGGCAAGCAGGTCAAGATCAATACTTCGCGGCCCGTTTTCACGCACGCGCACCCGACCAAGCTCGTCTTCTATTCTGAGCAAGTAGTTTAAGAGCACAAGTGGATGAAGCGCACTTTCAACTTCAATTACAGCATTAACAAACTCGTCTTGATCTTCAAAGTAAGCAGCTTTGCTGCTATACATACTTGAACTAGTAACAAGTGTTGTAAGTGGTAGCTTTGCAATGCGATCTTTTGCTTGTTTGAGCTGCTCTTGCGCATTTCCTAAGTTTGCCCCAAGAGCAATATAGGCCTTCTTTGGAGGCCTTCTAAGGCTGAGGAGTGCCTCAAAACTTGCCTTAACATTGTGCACACGAACCATGTGAGCGCCTTTATGGACAGCAAGGGTGCACTGAGCTGCGGTAAGAATATCTCGGTCTTTTGGACTTGTAAGTGAAGAGATATCTCCTAAGTATCTTTTTCTCGATGGTGCCTCAAGTACGGGGTAGCCCATTTGAGCAAACACCTCAAAGTTCTCCTGCATCTCCAAGTCATGAGGAGTACTCTTGCCAAAACCAGGTCCTGGATCAAGCATAATACGATCTTTGGCAATGCCTGCCTCTTCAAGCTCGTGAGCGCGAGTAAGTAGATAGTCTTTGACCTCAGCTACTACATCTCTATACTGAGGGTTTTTCTGCATATTACCTGGCTCACCCTGCATGTGCATTACAATAAGTCCTGCATTTGATTCTTTGGTAACTTTTACCATCTCAGGGTCTCTAAAACCTGAGATGTCATTTATGATATGAGCGCCTGCATCTACTGCCTCTCGCGCTACTTGAGGGTGCCTTGTATCGATACTTAAGAGTATGTGTGGGACCTGAGCAAGTTCTTTAATAACTGGAATCACACGTCTCAGCTCTTCTTCAACTGAAACCTCTTTGGAACCTGGTCGAGTAGACTCTCCACCTATATCAATGAGGTCTGCTCCCTCATCAAGAAGCTTATGTGCCCAAGCAATTGCTTCATCAAAGCCATTATGAGTGCCGCCATCGCTAAAAGAATCTGGCGTTACATTGAGAACCCCCATAATAAAGCAGCGGTTTAGATGAATGAGTTTATCTGCGCACTGCCAGGTATAGGGTGTAAAAGAATAGAGCTTTTGCATAAACCTTTGAGCCTTCTTTCTATTTAGACATGATTAGAGAAAGTGCCTCAGAGCGTGTTGTTTGACTTTTCTCAAACACCCCACGCACTGCAGAGGTAAGTGTTTTTGAGCCAGGCTTTTTTACGCCGCGCATAGTCATGCACAGATGTTCAGCCTCTATAACTACCATCACACCTGATGGGTCTAGGTTTTCTACCACGGCATTTGCAACTTGAGAGGTTAGGCGCTCCTGGAGTTGAGGGCGCTTTGCGTAGACCTCAAGCACGCGTGCAAGCTTAGATAGTCCGCACACCTTGCCGTCTTTACCAGGAATATAAGCAATATGAGCATGACCAAAAAATGGCACAAGGTGGTGCTCACACAGTGAATAAAATGGAATATCTTTAACGAGCACCATTTCTCTGTGCTCTGCATTAAACATAATTTCAAAATGCTTTTCAGGACTTTCTTCTAGCCCCTTAAATATCTCTTCGCACATGCGTGCAACTCTATCAGGGGTATCTAAGAGTCCTTCTCGATTTGGATCTTCTCCAATACCCTCAAGTACCAATTTAACTCCATCTTTTATTTTTTCTGTATCCATCCCAAATCCTCTTAAGTAGCTGCAATATCTACAGTAGTATTATAAATAACCTTTAAATACCCTGACACTAAGAAAGATGATGTGCAACTATCATGGCAAAACACCTTAAAATGACCTCTTGGAATGTAAATGGCATTCGCGCCATTTTAAATAAAGACTTCATGGAGTTTTTTGCAGCAAGTAATTCTGACATATTTGCGCTTCAGGAAACTAAAATCACTGAAGGCTTACTTGAGTTAGAGCTTGAGGGCTATCATCAATATTGGTCATACGCTGAGCGCAAGGGCTATTCGGGCACTGCGGTCTTTACTAAAGAAAAACCTATTCAGGTAATTCACGGTTTAGGTATAGAAGAGCACGATAAGGAAGGTCGAATTTGTGCTCTTGAGTTTGACAACTTTTGGTTTGTAGACGTCTACACTCCTAACTCTCAAAGTCAGCTCAAACGACTTGATTACCGCATGAAATGGGATGATGCCTTTAGAGCTTTTTTATTCGACCTCTCTCAGGATAAACCTGTTATAAGCTGCGGAGATTTTAATGTAGCTCACAAAGAGATTGACCTTAAACACCCTAAAGCCAACAGAAGAAATGCTGGTTTTACCGATGAAGAGCGTGAGAAATTTACCAAGCTCTTAGATGCTGGCTTTGTAGATAGCTTTAGACACTTCTACCCTAAGCTTACAGATGTCTACTCATGGTGGTCTTATCGTACACGCGCTCGTGACACCAATGCAGGATGGCG
>JASBYZ010000010.1 GCA_029983705.1 Coriobacteriales bacterium | reverse complement strand
TAAACGCCTTTCATCTCCCTTTTTTGAAGTCTTAGATTCTGGAGATGAGGGCCATACCAAGCGCATTATGATGCTTCCGATTCACCACTCTACAGAAGGCTTAAGCAATGCGTGGATGAGGAGGATCATCTCTTCGGCACTTGATGACTATACGCAGCTTAGAGACCACCTTCCCGTAGAAATACGCGCGAGACGTTTGTTGATGAGCTATCAAAGAGCGCTCAGGTGCATACACTTTCCAAACTCATATGAGCAGGCACAAGAGGCTCGTGAGCGCCTTGCTTACGATGAGGTCTTTCAGCTCCAGCTTGCGCTTCGCTTAAGAAGAGAGCACTTACATGAGGATGTAATAGCTACCTCACATGATATTGACGGGCCCCATGCAAAGGCGCTCTTAGCATCCCTTCCCTTTGAGCTAAGTTCTGACCAGCGCGCTGCAGTAGATGATATCTATAAGCTTATGCATATGGATAAACCTATGAATCACATGCTCTTAGGTGATGTAGGAACCGGTAAGACTGCAGTGGCGCTGCTTGCTCTAGGGCCTGTTTGTGATAGCCAAAAGCAGGCTGCAATGATGGCTCCAACAACTGTACTTGCTGAGCAGTACGCTAAAAAAATGGGTGCAAGCTTAGACGCTGCCCATATTAGTTGGGCGCTTTTAACCTCAGCTACTCCAAAAGATGAACGAGAAAAAATTTTAGCAGCACTTAAGTCAGGTGCCCTACACGTACTCTTTGGCACCCACGCCTTAATTCAAGAAGATGTTGAGTTTAAAAATTTATCGCTTGCAATAGTTGATGAGCAGCATAGATTTGGAGTGGCACAAAGAACAGCACTCAGACAAAAAGGACCAGGAGCAGATTTATTACTTATGTCTGCAACCCCAATTCCAAGAACGCTTGCGCTCTCGATTTATGGAGACCTCAGCTGCTCATATTTATATAAGCGGCCGGTAAAAGGTGCAGGGGTAAGCTCAAAGGTCTTAAAGAAGTCTGATAGAGGCCTTGCCTATGATGCTATAAAGGAGGCGCTCTCAAAGGGTTTTCAGGCCTATATCATCTGTCCGCTTGTGGGAACAAAGTCAAGTGATGAAAACCTTGATGATGAAATTATCAATGCAGAGCGCTCTGAAAACCTAAAGGCTGCAAACCAGGAAGCTGAGTTTTTGCAGAAAAAAGTCTTTATCGACTACAAGGTAGGACTGTTAACGGGAGCCTTAAGTCAAGATGAAAAACATCAAGTAATGCAAGACTTTGAAAACAAAAAGATCGATGTTTTGGTAGCAACAACTGTAGTAGAGGTTGGTGTTGACGTCCCTAATGCAACGGTCATGATAATTGAGGATGCAGAGCGCTTTGGACTCGCTCAGCTCCACCAGTTAAGAGGGCGCGTAGGCAGAGGCAAAAATCCTGGACAGGTTTTCTTTTTGGCAGACTCACGCTCTGGAAATGCGAGCGCTCGCTTAAGCGCACTTGAGCAAACAAGTGACGGTTTTAAGCTTGCAGAACTTGACTTAATCCAAAGAAAAGAAGGCGATCTTATGGGTACCAGACAAAGCGGAGACCCTCAGCTTAAGCTTGTTGACTTTGCAAAGGATAAGGAGCTTATCGTCCAGGCACACTTTGATGCCCTAGATATTTTGCAAAAAGATCCAAAGCTTGTACTTGCTAAGCATAGGGGTCTAAGACTAAGAATTGCACACCGATTTAAACAAGTATTTACTGAGGTAGTAGGATAAATGAGAATTATTGGCGGAGAGTTTAAAGGCGTACCAATTGAAAGTCCTAAAGGACTTGATACCCGTCCTACCTATGATAGGGTACGAGAGTCCTTAGCTTCTATTATTATTTCGCACGTCTCAGACGGGCTTGACGGTAAGCGCGTGCTTGACTGCTTTGGTGGGTCTGGAGCTGTGGGCTTTGAGCTTTTAAGTAGGGGTGCATCCTTTGCGCTTGCCTTTGAAAAGGATAAAAAAAGCGCCCAAGTTATCAAGGCAAATGCTAAAAAGTTAAAGCTTGGTAAAGAGCGCTATGAGCTTGTGGTAAAAAACATATTTGAACAGGGCCTATCTGTTTTAGAAAACTCAAGCCACGCTCCCTTTGATATTGTCTTTTTAGATCCGCCCTATAAGACAGAAGCTTCACTTATCTCAGAGCTTCTTGAGCGTTTTATTGAAAATGAGATCATATCTAGAGATTGCTTTATTGTTTATGAAAGAGAAAGCGGCAGGCCAAGTTTAGAAAGTAGCAGCCTTGAGCTTTTGAAATCTAAAAAATATGGTAATACCTATCTTGATAGTTTTTTGTTACAGGATAAATAAAGCTATAGGGGAGATAATGACAAAACGTTTAAAACGAGTATTAGTACCAGGAACTTTTGATCCAATTACTAACGGTCACCTTGATGTAATTGAGCGCGCTAACATGCTTGCAGATGAGGTTGTGGTAGGTGTAGCAGCATCTCTAGGAAAGCGCGGGGGACCAACATTTAGCCTTGAAGAGCGCCTGAGCTTTGCAACTGAGGCTTGTTCTCATATCCCTCATGTAGAGGTTATCGCCTTTAATGAGCTCTTAGTTGAGTTTGCCAAAAAAATTAAAGCAGGCGCAATTGTAAAGGGCTTAAGAGCGCTTACTGACTTTGAATACGAGTTTCAGATGAACAGCGTAAACTACACCTTAGATACCCAGGTAGAGACCCTCTTTATTATGGCTAATCCAAAATACACCTATGTTTCTTCGTCTATTGTAAAAGAGCTTGCAATGTATGGTGCAAATATTGAGCCTTTAGTGCCAGAGGTAGTCAAAAATGCCTTACATGAAAAATATGGTAGCTCAGAGCTTGCGCACAAAAGTAATTACGAGATTTTGCAAAAGCATCTTAAAAACCTTCAACTTTAACAATCGCTTGCGTGATACATAACACCGTTCACTATTTATAGGACCCTCTCACCGTTTGTGGCGAGAGGGTCTTTCTATAATCAATCACTGACAATTTAAGACAAATATCCTTTTAAACCAGGAGGTACGATGTCTAACATCAAAAATGCTTCTTTGTCAAGAAGATCTTTTGTTTCAGTAGCAAGCGCTGCTTGTGGACTGGCACTTGCATCAACAGTTGGCTGCTCATCTCCAAATAACACTACAGATGAAAAGCCAAAAGAAGATGGTGCAAAAGCAGCTCAAGGCGATGCTCCTCAAACAAACGAGGCAAAAAACAAAGACAGCTTGACTATTTATGTTGGAGAAGAGCCAGAAGATGGTTTTGATCCACTTTCTTCTTACTGGGGAACTAACGGTGCCTATGCACTCTTTCAGTCACGTCTATTAGCCTTTGATAAAGACTTAAAGATTGTTCCTGACTTAGCTGAGAAGTTTGAAAAAAGTGAAGACGGGCTTACCTACACCTACACTTTAAAAGATGGGCTTAAGTTTTCTGATGGCAGTGATGTAACTGCTGATGATGTAGTATTTTCATACCTTACCATTAGAGATAATGGTGCAGGACACATTGACTTTCAACTTCTTGAAGATGCAAAAGCACTCGATCCTAAAACTATTGAGTTTAAACTTAAGCAAAAAGATTCAAGTTTTGTTGCAAGAACTGCAAAGCTCTGCATTGTGCCAAAGGCAGGATATGATCCACAGCAATATCGCGTAAAACCTATGGGTTCTGGCCCATTTAAGCTTGTACAGTATGAGCCAGGGCAGCAATTAATTATTGAGCCTAACGAGTACTACTACGGCACTAAGTCACCATTTAAGCGCATTACCTTGCTCTTTATTAATGGTGAAACTGCTCTTGCACATGCACAAGCAGGAGAGTTGGATGTTGCTATGGTTCAGCCAGAATATGCTAAAGAGCATGTTGAGGGCATGAAGCTTGAGACCCTCCCAACCATTGATACCAGAGGCTTTAACCTTCCTACAATTAAGCCACAAGAAATTGATGGCAAGACCAGAGGAAATGACGTAACGGTAGACCCTGCAATTAGAAAAGCACTCTCAATTGGTATTAACCGACAAGAGATTGTTGACCATGCACTTAACGGCATTGGAACTCCTCACAGCGCACTCCTACATTCAGTACCTTGGGCAAACCCAGAGTCTGAATTTAAAGATGACAGACTTGATGAGGCTAAAAAGATCTTAGACGATGCAGGCTGGGTAGCTGGTAGTGACGGCATCAGGGTAAAAGATGGTTTAAAAGCAGAATTTACCATTACAGGTACAGCAGACGATATTCAGAGATACAACCTTGCTGTTGCCCTCTCTGAACAGGCTAAAAAGCTTGGTATCAGCATTATTGCTAAGTCAGCTGCCTGGAAAGAGTGCCGTGGTAATGCAGGTGCAGAGCCAACTTGCTGGGGAACTGGAGACTACGATCCATCAGCAGACCTTATGGGCTACTATCACTCAACTGGTGCAATCAATGAGTCACGTTATTCAAATCCAAAGGTAGATGACTACGCTAAGCAGGCACTTGAAGCTGATGGCGATGAGATTAATAAACTTTGGCAAAAGATGCAGTGGGATGGCACAACCGGTCCAGAGTCAGAAAATGGAGAGCATCCATATATCTGGCTTGCAACCATTGACCATACCTACTTTGTAAATGAAAACCTTGATATTTGTGCTGAAAATCAACCAGTTCATCCACACGGACACGGCTGGCCAGTAATTTGCAACATTAATGAATGGAAAATGAAATAAGGACTCTTACTACATGCGTCTCACAAGTTTTTGTTTAGAAAATCTACTCAGACTTGTACTGCTCTTAGCTGCTGCCAGTGTGATTACGTTTGCACTGGTATCAGCTGCTCCAATAGATCCAGTCCAAGCGTACGCTGGTCCAGAAAACAAGCTCTCCCCTGAGCAATTAGCACTGATAGCTGAGAGGTGGGGCTTTGATAAACCTGCCCCTGAGCGCTATCTTATGTGGATCACCTCGCTTTTACAGGGCGATGGAGGAATTTCCGTCATCTTTCAGCGCCCTGTGACTGAGGTCTTAGCCGAGCGTGCAAGTGCCTCACTTTTGCTTATGGCCACATCCTGGATCTTATCAGGTGTCTTAGGCTTTGTATCTGGTATTGTGTGTGGTCTTAAGCCAGGATCTTTGGCCGATAAACTCATAAAGGCTGTCTGCGTGGTGCTTGCAGCTGCTCCAACCTTTTGGATTGGCCTGTTAGCGCTCTCTATCTTCTCGGTCGCCTTAGGCTGGTTTCCTATGGGACATGCAGCTCCAGTTGGGCTAACCCCTGATGAGGTGACCATAAGCCAGAGACTTCACCACCTCTTTTTACCAGCGCTTGTCTTGTCTGTGTCTGGAATTGCAAACATTACCTTACAAACTCGAGAGAAAACTATTGAGATTATGCAAAGTGATCCTGTGGTCTTTGCAATAGCACGCGGTGAGTCAAAATTTCAAATTATTAGAAGGCATCTCTTAAGACATATTGCACTTCCTGCAGTTACCTTGCAGTTTGCCTCTATCTCTGAGCTTTTTGGAGGATCTGTTTTAGCCGAGCAAGTCTTTTCATATCCTGGACTTGGAAATGCAACGGTAAATGCAGCGCTTAATGTTGATGTCCCACTTTTGCTTGCAATTGCGATGGTGTCTGCGCTCTTTGTATTTGGCGGAAACCTCGCCGCAAATATTTTTTATGGTGTAATCGATCCACGTATTAAGAGGGGGTATGATTCTCATGATTAATATGCGCACTAAAACCCTCATCTTACTATCGGTACTATTAGTGTTACTTTTGGGATTTTTGTTTATTGGTATCAGTATGGACCCTGAGCTTTATGGTTCACACATGGTAAACAGGCTTAAAGCTCCTTCATTTGAGCATTTCTTTGGTACTGATTACCTGGGTCATGATATGTTTTTTAGAACCATAAGAGGTATGGCATTTTCAATTATTATTGGTCTGTGTGCCTGCACAATTTCAGGCCTTATTGCCATTGCCTTAGGTACGCTTTCTGCAGTATGCGGAGGCATCGTAGACAGAGTTGTGCTTTGGGCAGTTGACCTAGCTATGTCAATTCCACACCTTGTTCTTTTGATTTTGATTTCTTTTGCGCTGGGTGGAGGAGTAAAAGGTGTGATGATTGCCGTTGCACTCACGCACTGGCCTTCTTTAACCCGTGTTATTAGAGCTGAGGTCTTGCGTATCAAAACTTCCCAGTTTGTTAAGCAGTCAAAGCAATTTGGTAAGTCAAATGCCTGGATTGCCTTTCATCATGTGGTTCCTCACATCTTGCCTCAGGCAATTGTTGGTATCGTGCTCTTGTTCCCCCATGCAATTTTGCATGAGAGTGCTCTTACCTTCCTAGGTTTTGGCTTACCACTTGACTCTCCTGCAATTGGTGCGATTTTATCGGACGCTATGAAATTTATTACAACTGGTCAGTGGTGGCTGGCGTTTTTCCCTGGATTAATTTTAATCATCCTAGTGCTCATGCTCTTTAGCTTGGGCGATAATATCAAGCGCCTTTTAAACCCACAAACGGCTCAAGAATAGGAGAGATGTTTTGATGAACAATCATGTTATTGAAGTTAATAAGCTCTCCTTAAGCTTTACAAGCTATGGGAGGGGCTTAAGTCAAATAAGCACCACCGTACTCAAAGAGTTAAGCTTGAGCGTTGATGCTGGAGAGGTATATGCCCTTGTTGGCTCTTCTGGTTCAGGTAAGTCTTTGCTTGCAGAGTCTATCTTAGGCATACTGCCTAAAAACGCCGAGACCTCTGGAGATATTAGCTTTTTGGGAAAGGCTTTAGGCGTAGGTGAGCTATCTCAGCTTCGTGGTAAAGAAATTGTATACGTACCTCAAGGAGTAACTAATTTAGATCCGCTCTTAAAGGTTAAGCCTCAGCTACTTCTTACTAAAGAGATGGAAGAGCGTAAGAGTGAAGCTTTTGAGACGCTAGAGTTAGGTGATGAGGTAGACGGTCTTTATCCCTTTGAGCTTTCTGGCGGTATGGCCAGAAG
Organism: Coriobacteriales bacterium; assembly: GCA_029983705.1. Taxonomy (GTDB): domain Bacteria; phylum Actinomycetota; class Coriobacteriia; order Coriobacteriales; family JAEZZM01; genus JASBYZ01. The sequence goes on along the minus strand of JASBYZ010000010.1, from coordinate 20,347 downwards.
AGTGCTTGTTTCGACTGCTTTATTGGTGGACGCAAAATTAATTGTTGCAGATGAGCCAACGCCTGGTATGACACGTGAACAAGCTCGAAGGACCCTACAATTTTTTAAAGACATGGCACGTGATGGCAAGGCAGTGCTTTTAATAACCCATGACCTTGACCTGGCACTTGAAATTGCAGATACCATTGGTGTTTTTCATGAGGGAAGCTTGGTTGAAGAGGCAAAACGTGAACAGTTTTATGGTGATGGTGAGGCGCTTAAGAGTGAGCTTGCGCGCAGGCTTTGGAGGGCGCTTCCTCAAAATGAGTTTACAGATGCACTTGATCAAATAGATACCTCTCAAGAGCACACAAGTTTAGATGCTGCCCAAGAACATATACTTGAAGCAAGGCATATTAGTTACAGCTATCCCGGTCAAAAAGAGCCGGTTTTAAAGGATGTATCTTTTTCTATTAGGTCTGGAGAGCTTGTTGGACTCTATGGAGGCTCGGGCACTGGTAAGTCTACACTTGCTCAAATTTTATCTGGCCTCATAAAAGCAAGTGAGGGGGATGTGCTCTTTGACGGTAAGCTTGTGAGAGATATGGTAAACAGTGTGGCTAACCCAGTTCAGCTTATTTATCAACATCCAGAGCTTGCTATTAATCCGAGATGGAGAATGAAAAAGGTTTTAGAAGAGGTAGGTCAAGACAATAAAGACTTACTTGAGCAAGCTGGAATTAAAGAAGAGTGGCTTAAGCGCTATTCATATGAACTTTCTGGTGGAGAGCTACAAAGATTTTGTGTAGTAAGAGCACTTATGCCAAGCACCAAGGTCCTTATTTGTGATGAAATCTCAACCATGCTTGATGCATACACCCAAGCTCACATTTGGAATGTGCTCACTTCATATGCGCAAGCACATAACTTATCCTTGCTTATTATTTCTCATAATGACGCGCTTTTAAATAAGCTCTGCGACAAAATTATTAAGCTCGAAAACTTATAGTTGGCTATATGTCGCAGAGCTTTATATAAAGATAAGAGATTGATATTAACTCTTTTTTGGATTTTCTGAGTTTTCGTGGTCCTTGTCATTTAGCTTATCTAAATGATCATTAATTTTGTAAAGCACTTTAATAGCGTCTAAGCCAATTCTAAGAGATAAAAAAAGCAGTACGCCACCGATAACAATAATTATTAAATCTGTAATAAAACTGCCTATACTATTCATAACTTAATTTATCCCTGTTGTTAATGTAGTCCCACTAATACTTGCCCACAATATTCTTGTATCTGTTGTTCATCCTGCTAGGTCACTGTAATGAATTGTTTGTTCGGCTCTTTTAGAGCTGAATGTTAACGTGCAATCTTTAATATCTACCGCGACAGAAGTATATGCGTTTGCATATGCATCGACTATTCTGTAGTTTTCGATATCAATTTTAAAGCTAGAATTAATGGTTACATTATTCCACTCGACGTTCCATGTTCCATATCCGTTGTCCAAGTCATGCTTCTCTGAATAATATGGAACAATCTCGTTAGTTTCTGGAGTTATTCTTATATTAATAATATCACCATTGGGTGTAGTTATAACTTGGTGTTGTTCTACAGGGTTTGATAAATCAAATTTTACAAAAGATGCTTCTTTGCCAATAGCAAAAGACGGAACTAAGAGAACAGAAACAGTTAATAACACAATAACAAAGAGTATTTTTTTAAAATTTCCAATGAGCACATTCATACTTAAAATCACTTACTCAAGTCTCTTATTAATTTAATACCAAATTTTATAAAATATATACAGTTAATATTCATCTATCTTTATACTCGATGAGCTTTCTCAGTAAAAGAGTGGCCCTAGTCTAACCTTTGCAATTATTGCCAATGATGCCTAAAATGGACGCATATTGCCAAATAAAATAAGCTTTCAGGCTCATTAGAGCTTAATGTCTGGTATTATTTTTATCGTGAGTATGAATAGCCTATTACTAAAGGGCACAAGCAAATGACGTTTAAATGGGAAAGGAGCCCTGCATGTCGGGCATAGACATCATGGATTTAATTGACGATCTTGAGGCCGTCATTAATGAGTCAAAGGGCACCCTTATGGGCGGAGACCAAAAGAAGGTTATTGAGACCGACGCGCTCTTTGAGATTATCGATGAGATGCGAGCTAACTATCCTGATGAGTTAAGAAGCGCAAAAAGAACGCTTAAAGAGCGTGATGAGATGCTTCAGGCGGCAGAGGTAGAGGCTAATCGCATTATTAACGATGCAAAAGAGCAGGCCTTAATTATTGCTGGAGACCAAGAGATTGTACGTCTTGCCCAACAAAGAGCAGATGAAATCATGGAGCAAGCACGCGAGATGGAGCGTGAAACTCGCTACGGTGCAGAAGACTATGCTGACCAAGTGTTTGCATATCTAGAAGAAAACGTTAACAAGGTTGCATCTTCTCTTGCACGTTCCCGTGAGCGTCTCAACCAAACTTCAGAGCAATATTCTAAACAACAAAACTGGTAACTTCTTGCAAAACGGGTATATGCCTTTTATAGCTGTGCCCGTTTTTTATGCGCTATGCACGTCTAGACTGATATAAAGGATTGTTCAAAGATGCAAGAAGTTCTTCTTACTTATTTTCAAAATTTAAAAAATCCAGGCGATACTCTCAACAAAACCGGCAAGGTTAATCTTGAGGGCTATGAGGTGGGCGAGAAGCACTATGAGCTTAAAGACGGCCTCTCATACGATGTAATAGCAACGCACACTGGTGAAGGAATTTTACTTACCGGAATTGTGAGTGCTCAGGCACAAAGTGAATGCGACCGCTGTCTTGAGCCAGCTCACTTTGAAATTTCAGGTGAGGTTGAAGGCTACTACCTCTTTAGTGAGCCAGACCCAGAATTTGATTTAGAAGAAGATGAGTTTGAGCTTGTAAAAGATGAAGAGGATATTGATATCTCTGGAGCGCTTGATCAGGCATTAATTATGGATACCCCTTATGTACTGCTTTGCCAAGATGACTGTGAGGGCTTATGTCCGGTGTGTGGTATTAACTTAAATGAGCACCCTGGCCACAATCACGACGGAGAAATTGACGAGCAAAATCCTTTTGCTCAATTAAAAAATCTTAAGTTTGATTAGTGAGGATCAGCTTTAAGTGCGAGGTAGCCATTTAAGGAGCTCCAAATAATTGGTCTTCCTACCAATGCTGCCTCTTCTTTTGTTTCACAACTTGATATCATCCACTCATAATACTTAATTATTGGAAGGGTAAGCAGGTTTTTTCCTTCCTTTAAGAGGTCTTGGTCAATATCGCGTTTGTTAAATTGCACAGTGCCAAAGCATACATCGCCCAAAAGGCCTAGAGCTGCAAGGTCGTGAAGGAAGTCTTCTGTATTAGAACCGAGCGCCTTATTAACAATAAGCTGAAGGTCTTCTCGATTATCAAATACAAAGTCAATCATACGCATGACGCTTCCAAATTCTTGTTTGAATGCGTCTTCTCTATCCATACGTTCAAGTGAATGGCGTGAGGGTGTTTGCTCGTAGGCATTAATCCACTTGAGCACCATATTTTCTCTGATAGGGGTGATAGTTACTTCAAACAGGCGCTCTTTATCTTTAAAGAGGTTATAGATTGCTCCAGTAGAAAGCTTAGCTTCTTCAGCGATACGTCTAATAGAGGCTCCCTCGTAGCCTTCTTTTCTAAATTCCTGTTCTGCTGCCTGCAGGATTCTATCTCGCGTACTTCGAGACGGTTTTCTTGCCACTCGACTCACCCCAAAGACAAATTTCATTTATAGTATGAGATATCATTACTACGCTTAACTTGTGAGAGCCTCCCCAGACTCTTTTGAAGAAAAGGATAAAATGATTCACTATAAAGGTATTATACTGGGTTTTAGTCAAATATCGATAGAATTGAGTAATCAACTTTCGAAATTAGATTTTGATAACAGAATTATTAATATATCTGATTATAAATCTTGTAGCTTTATAGATGAATATCATATTAAAGTTAATGATAATAATAATGATGAAGTTTTAGAGGCAGAATTCTTTTTTATCTTAAGCGATGAATACCTGCCAGATGAAAGCCGCCAAAAGAGTTTGGATGAGCTCAAACAGAGGCCACAAGCTGTGCATATAAAGTTTAGAGAGCTTAAAGATTTAGAGCGCGCATACCTACTTGCCTCCTCAGGCAAAGAGAGTTATCTCGAGCTTTTAGACATCTCCCAACTTGATGAGTTGGATGAGTTTTTTATCGATAAGGTCTTCTCAAGCTTAAAGCGCACAGGAGTCAAGCTTTGCGAGGATAAAAGCTCTAGTGAAGAAATTGTGCAAGACTTTAAGCTTGAACACAAGTATTCCAAATATACACAGCTCAAACTTGACCTGTCTGTCCTCAATCTCAGGTATACACAAAGCGGAATGCTTAAGGTAAATGAGCTTTTTCAAACGAGCGCACCTAATATATTTGCCTTTGGTAAGAGCATTCACTTATATCAAGACCTCACTCAAATTCAAGATGAGCTAAGAATTGTCCTTGAGCAAATGAGGGGCAAACAGGAGATTAATGTAAGCGAGCAAGCACTCAAGCCTTATGAGTTAAAACTTGATCAAAGCTATGTGCAGCTCGGCCTAAGTGAAGCATTACTTGAGGCCTTAGGGGTAGTCTATCAAGACATAATCTATCGTGATGAAAAGATGAGCCTTAAGCTCCTCATTGATATCTCTCAGCGCAATATCTTAGGAGCTGTTATAATTTCTGATAGTGCACGTGATTTAGTAAGTTTATTGCAGATTGCTATGAAGGCTAAGCTTCCTGTAGAAGCACTGAGAGATTTAAATTTTTCATATGAGTCAAATGCACAAGTTTTAAAGGCTGTGCTCCGTGATAATTTGTAATCTCTAGAAAATATTCATGACATACTATGCTAAAGTGTGCTAATATTTTTTGATGCGCCTATCGACTATGAATGTAAGATGATAGGTGTTTTTAAGATGTGTATTAAACTTTTATGAGCATAAGCTTGCAAAAGATAGAAAGGTCCAAAGATGGCAGTACCTAAGCGTAAAAAAGGTCGTAGCGCGACCAATCACCGTCGCTCAGCAAACATGAAGTTGGCTCCTCAGGGACGCTCAACCTGCCCTCAGTGCGGCGCTGTGAAGCTTCCGCACAGGGTATGCCCTAACTGCGGTCACTATCGTGACCGTGAGGTTATTGTTACTGAGTAATTATTTCTCTCATATAAAGAGATTAAAAAAGCCGGCTTTTGCCTAATTAAAGGCGGGCCGGCTTTTTTCTTAGATGAAGTAAAGGAGCACTAACATGGCAGAGCAAAAAAATGTTCGTGTATGCGTTGACGCCATGGGCGGAGACGACGCGGTATCAGAAGTTTTGGCTGGTGTTGAACAAGCATTACAGGCAGACTCAAAGATAGAAATCCTCTTAAGTGGACTTGAAGAGATTGTAGTGCCTTTTGCCGCCTCTCATGAGCGAGTAGAAGCCTTAGTAGCAAGTGAAGTAATTGAGATGGCAGACCACCCAGCTAAGGCTATTAAAGATAAAAAAGATTCTTCAATTGTAAGGGCTGCACATGCCTTAAAAGAGGGAAGTGCTGACGCCTTTTTCTCAGCAGGTTCAACTGGTGCCATTTTGGCTGCACTTACCTTAATTACTGGTCGCATCAAAGGTATTAAGCGACCTGCAGTATGCTTCCAGCTACCAACCAAGCGTCCTCTCACCGTACTTGATCTTGGTGCAAACGCCGATGTAAAACCAGAATATTTGTTGCAGTTTGCGCTTATGGGTGAAGCTTTTGCTCAAAGCGTATTTGGTGTGAGTGAGCCAGAGATTGGGCTTTTAAACATAGGTAGTGAAGAGACTAAGGGCTCAATTCAAGTTCAAGAAAGCTATCAGCTCCTCAAACGTGAGGTAAAAAACTTTAAAGGTAATGCTGAGGGAACTGATCTTTTCTCAAACAGATTTGACGTGATTGTAACTGACGGTCAATCTGGAAACATTGCCCTTAAAACCCTAGAGGGAACTGCTAAGTTTTTGGTGTCAAACTTAAAAGAAGCACTTAAGTCTTCTTTTAAGTCTAAAATTGGAGCACTGCTTACAAAGGATGCCTTAAGAAGCTTAAAAGATGTTTTAAATGCAGATGCCTACGGTGGAGGATTTTTGTTGGGTGTTGATAGCGTGTGCATCATAGGCCACGGCCACACCTCTTCTCGTGCAGTTAAAAATGGAATTTTAGCTTGCGCCAAAGCGGTAAGAAATGACCTGACCGGCACAATTGCCTCAAAGCTTAAGCAGAAGGCTTAAATACCTGGTAAAATAAGTTATTGAACTAGAAGTGAGCTCATGGAATTTAATATGTTGCAAGAGCAAGTGAAAAATATTTTTGTTAATACTATGGGTATTGAACTTAAAAGTTTAGATCTTGAACGCCCTATTGAGTCTTTTGAGCTCAACATTAGTCAGCAATTTGTATTTTTAAGTGCGCTTGAAGATAGCTTTAAGCTTAGCTTGCCAGAAGAGCTCCTATATTCTCAAACTAAGCTTAAGGGATTTGCTGAATATATCGCTAAACATGTGTAAATACATGCTTATGTAAAAGGGGAATGTGATTGTCATGCATGTCGAGAAGTTAGAGAGAGCCGAGCAAATCTTAGGCTATACCTTTAAGAACAAAGAGTTACTAGAGGCCGCCTTAACACATCCATCCGCACTTGAGCACTCAGACCACAAAAAGTCTTATGAGCGTTTAGAGTTTTTGGGCGATTCGGTAGTAGGTTACATAATAGCCCGAGCACTCTTTGAGCACTTTACCGACCTTGATGAGGGTAAGCTAACACGCCTTAAAGTTTCTTTGGTTTCAGGTAAAACACTCTCTCAACTTTCTCGTGAGCTGGGCATAGGTGAGTGCATTATCTTTGGCTCTTCAGAATCTGGAACAGGATCAAGAGGTTTTAAGTCTGCTCTTGAAAACGTCTATGAGTCACTTGTGGGCGCAATGATTTTGGACGGCAGTATAGAAGACGTGAAGTCTTTTGTTCTCTCTACACTTGGTCCAAAGCTCCAGCGCGACCGTGCAAACATCCCTGAAAGCCCAAAGTCTTACCTGCAAGAAAACATCCAAAGAGATTTTCATGAAACCCCAAGCTATAAGCTGGTAGACCAAATTGGTCCAGCACACAAACCGCACTTTGTTTGTCAGGCAGTGCTTGGCGAGAAGGTCTTGGGTGAAGGCGAGGGTTCTTCTAAAAAAGAGGCAGAGAGTCAGGCAGCACTTGATGCGCTTAAAAAGATGAACTACCTTGAGAACATTAATACAGGTGAATAGATGTATCTAAAATCCTTAAGCTTAAAGGGCTTTAAATCATTTGCAGATAAAGCCACCATGCTTTTTGAGTCCGGTCTTACTGTTATTGTGGGACCAAATGGTTCGGGTAAATCAAATGTATCTGATGCAATTTTATGGGTCTTAGGCGAGCAAAGCGCAAAACAACTCAGAGGCCAGGCCATGGAAGATGTTATCTTTTCTGGTTCTACTGCAAGAAAGGCAGTAGGTCTTGCTGAGGTTGTCTTAGTGCTTGATAACTCTGATAAAACCTTGCCAATAGAATTTAATGAGCTGGCAATTACCCGAAGAATGTATAGATCAGGAGAGTCTGAGTACTTAATCAATGGCTCACCTGCACGGCTTAGGGATATTCAAGATATTTTGCATGATTCAGGTCTTGGTAAGGACACCCATTCAATTATCTCTCAAGGAAAACTTGATGAGGTGCTTCAATCAAAGCCTGAGGAGCGCCGCAGTTTAATAGAAGAGGCTGCAGGTATTTCAAAGCATAAAAAACGTAAAGAGCGCTCTTTAAGAAAGGTTGAGAAGATGGATAAACATCTTCACCGTGCAAAAGATATTCAAAAAGAGATTAAGCGCCAGCTTAAGCCTTTGGAGCTTCAGGTTGATAGAGCCCAGCAGTATAACAAGCTTCAAAAAGAACTCAAAGATGCACAGACTACGCTTGCAGTAGATGCGCTCAGAAATTTGCGCAATGAGTGGCAAGAGGTCTCAAAGGGTTTTAAAGAGCGTGCAGCCGCTCTTGAGCTTGCTGAGTATAGGGTGCAAGAAAAAGAAAAAGAGCTCTCCAAATTGCAAGTCCTCCTAGAGGAGCGCGGACTTTTTGTTGGTGACTTAGCTGAGCAGCGCAGACGCATGCAATCTATACTTGCAAAACTTGAATCAAACAAAAGACTGCTTGAAGAAAAGGGCTCAAACATGGTCTCTCGCATGTCAGATTTGCGTGCCTCACTTCATCAGTCATCAAAAGACTCTCGAATTGCACGTGAGCAATTTGATGAGGCATCAAAAGAGCTCGAAAAGCTCTTATCGAGAGAAAAAGCACTTGACGAAAGTATGCAAAGCTTAAAGCAAAAAAGTGATGATACCCGCTCTATTCGTATAGAGCTTGACGATAAAATACAGTCAGTTTCAAATGCTATTAGCTCTTCTAAACAAGAGGCAGATAGCTGCTACCTTAATTTGCACAAGGCAAAAGATGCGCTCTCTAATTTTGAGCTTGAAGACTCTTTATTTGAAAACCGTGTAAGCCAAATTGAAGAGCAGGTTCAAACTGATAGAGAAGAGCTCAAACAAAAACGTGCAAAGCAAGAAAACTTACAAAACGAGCAGGCTGAGCTTAAAGAGGGTATTGAAGCTCAGGAACGTGAGTTTGAGCTTGCCTCTAAGGCTATCGCTCACAATAAGGCGCTTATGGAAGAACACGAGCGTGAGCTTTCTCGCTTAAAGATTCAAAAGAATAACTTTGAGTTGCAAATTGAAAGTCTCGAAAATACCAATAGCTTAAGTAAGAGTCTTCGCACACAGTTTAAAAATTTAAATACTCAGGCTCACTTGTTTTCTGAGCTCTTTGTGGCACCTAAGGAGCTTGAAGACTTACTTGAGCTTGCACTTGCAGATGAGCTTCAGGCCCTTGTTACAGAAGGTGGATTTGAAGCTTTAAATCTTAAGCAGCTAAAGCGTGAGACATCAGGTAGAGCTGAAATCTATGCGCTTTCAAAGTTTAAGGATGCATCTGATGCACAGGTGATAAGAGGTGCTAAAAGTTTATTAGATCTTGTAGAACTTGTATCTACAGAGTCTTCTCAGCTTAAATCCTTACTGGGTTCGATTTATTTGCTCGATAGCCTTGATGAGGCCCTAAAGCTATCAGAGGCACATCCTACTAAAATCTTTTTATCAAAGGATTTCTACCGTGTTGAGCGCGGAGGTAAAATCACCGTGCTTGCAACCTCTCAAAATAAATCTGCCTCCAAAGGTGTTCTCCATTTTAAGCGTGAGCTTAAGCAGGTAGTAAATAATATTCCTGATCTTGAGGCGCTTTATGACGGGGCTAAGAAAAAGTTTGATGATTCAAATGAGGCATATAAGGCAAGTGATGATGAGCTGAGGGCGCTTAAAGAAAAGTTCTCTGTTGCAAGCGCGCATCTCAATTCTTTAGCATCTGATATTGCGCGCCTTGAACAAAATATCTCGCGCGGTGAAGCCGAGCTTTCAAACATTGGAGAAAGACGAGATGAGGCGCGCAAAAAAGCGGATGAAGCTCGACCAGTAATAGAAAAGCTTGAGGCGCGCTCAAATGAGCTTTTAAAGGCAATAGCAAGCCTTAACCAAGAGCTCTCAGGCCTAAAAGACTCAAGGGATTCAGCACGCTCAGATGAGCGAGATGCGTCAAAGAACTTTAATGAGACAAAGCTTGAGCTTGCTACTTTGGCAGAGAGAAAAAAGCATATCAGCCAAAGAAAAGTTTCTCTTGAAAACCAGATTAAGCGCTATGAGGAAAATCACCAGGTTTCAGAGAAAACCATTATGAGCCTTGAGGGTTTTGTGACAAGAATAGATCCGCTTCATGAAAAGCTAGAAGAGCTCGAAGCTAAGGCACAAAGCTGGGCTGAAAAGCTTAAAGATAAGGCATCTTTAGAAGAAGCTGGCTCAAGTGATTTAAAAAAGACTATCTCTGATGCACGAGAAGCAGTACTTAAACAGCGCCAAGAGCGCGACCGTATGCAGGCGCTGCAAGCTGACGATAAGGCACGTCAGGCAGCACTTGATGTTGAGGTTAAACAGGCTATTAGAGAAATTGAGCAGCACTCAGACCTTATTTTAGAAGAAGCTTTGCAGATACCTGCACCACAAGATAAAGAGGCTCTTCTTAAACGCCTTGGATACCTCGAGCAAGAGATACAAAACATAGGACCGGTAAACCAAGTTGCTATGCAACAGTATAGTGAGCTTAAAGAGCGCGCAGACTTTATCGCCAAGCAAGTTGAAGATATGCAGGCGGCTAAGAGCGCACTTACTAAGATTGTTAATGCAATTGATAGAAAAATGAAGACGGCATTTATGGATACCTATGATAAGGTAAACCAAAATTTCCAAGAGATTTTTTCTGCCCTCTTTGAAGGCGGTAAGGGCCACCTTGAACTTACAGATCCAGATAATGCAGCTGAGAGCGGTATTGAAGTAGTTGCCCAGCCAAAGGGTAAGAGGGTAAGTAAGATGATGCTTTTGAGTGGTGGAGAAAAGTCTTTAACCGCTCTGGCACTTTTGTTTGCGGTGTATAAGACGCGTACGGTTCCGTTTTATGTACTTGACGAGGTTGAGGCGGCACTTGACGGAGCTAACCTGCAAAGGCTCTTGCAAGCACTTGATATTTTGCGCAAGTCAACTCAGTTGATTGTGGTCTCTCACCAGCGTCAAACTATGGAACGCGCAAACGTATTATACGGAGTAAGTATGCAGGCTGATGGTGTATCAAGAGTGGTTTCGCAAAAACTTGATGGCCACGGACAGCTTGTTGATGATAATTAAGCTAAAGGAGCTGCTAAGATGTCCTTTTTTGAACGACTAAAAAGCGGACTTTCAAAGTCTCGCGAGCGTATTAATGAGTCGCTTAACGTCCTATTTGAGATGGGTCCTGATGTTAATCCTGAGTTTTGGGATGACTTAGAAGAGACGCTTGTACTCTCTGATATGGGAGCTCCAGCCTCAGATAAGATTGTTTCAGAGCTTCAAGATTACTCAACCAAAAAGGGTCTTGGCGGAGCAGGCCAGGTAAAGAAGGCCTTAGTTGAGCAGATTGCTGAGATTTTTACTCCAGTTGAAATAGATCCATTTACGCAAGAAAAATCTTGTGTCCTCTTTGTAGGCATTAATGGTGCAGGTAAAACAACTACGGTTGGTAAGCTTGCAAATGAGGGAGTAGAGCGCGGCAATTCTGTTTTAATTGGTTCTGCAGATACTTTTAGGGCGGCAGCAATTGAGCAGCTAGATGTATGGGGCAAACGAGCCAATGTTGAAATTGTAAAGCGTGAGCGTGGCTCTGACCCTGCAAGTGTATGCTTTGATACCCTAGATAGAGCAGACGAGTTAGGCTCAGACCTCGTCTTAATTGATACCGCTGGACGTCTTCACACCTCTCAAGATTTAATGAGAGAGCTTGCTAAGGTGGTAAACGTTACTCGCAAGCGTGCTGATGGTAAGTACCGCGTTTTTGTGGTCTTAGTACTTGATGCAACCACGGGACAAAACGGGCTTCAGCAGGCTAAAGAGTTTAACAAAGCTCTTGAGCTTGACGGACTTATTGTTACAAAACTTGACGGCACTGCAAAAGGCGGAATTGCTGTTGCGATATCTCACGAGCTTGAGCTGCCAATTTATAAGATTGGTGTGGGTGAGAGCATCGAAGATTTGAAAGATTTTAATCCTGATGAGTATGCAGCTGCACTCATTGGTGAAAAGCAGGGAGCTTAAATGTTTGATAATTTAGCTGATCGCTTACAAGGTGTTTTTGATGGCCTTAAGTCAAAGGGTCGCCTGACCGAAGAAGACATTTCAAAGGCCATGAAAGAGATACGTATGGCTCTTTTAGAGGCAGACGTAAACTATAAAATTGTTAAAGACTTTACTAATAAGATTAAAGAGCGTGCCCTGGGTGCGGATGTTTTAGAATCTCTTACCCCAGGTCAGCAAGTTGTAAAGATAGTTTTGGATGAGCTTACCTCACTTCTTGGTGACACCGAGTCAAAACTTACCCTAACTTCTCGTATTCCAAATGTCATTATGCTTGTAGGTCTTCAGGGTTCAGGTAAAACTACCGCTGCAGCTAAGCTTGCATACCTCTTAAAAGAGCAGGGCAGAAGACCTGTGCTTGCCGCCTGTGATGTCTATCGTCCTGCAGCTGCAGATCAGTTGGAAACCTTAGGTAATGAAATTGACGTTAAGGTGTTTAGGGGAGACGGCAAAGATCCGGTAGCTATTGCACAGAGTGCCATTAAGTTTGCAGTTGATGACTTAAAAGACGTGGTCATTGTAGATACAGCGGGTCGTTTGCACGTTGATGAAGCCATGATGCAAGAGGCTAAAAACATCAAGGCAGCTGTCAAGCCTGACCAGGTATTGATGGTTGTAGATGCGATGACCGGTCAAGATATCGTAACGGTAGTTGAAGCCTTTGCAAACGAGGTAGACTTTGACGGAGTAATTATCTCAAAGCTTGACGGTGACGCACGTGGTGGTGGCGCGCTATCAGTGAGAGCTGTTACTGGTAAGCCAATTAAGTTTGTTTCTATGGGCGAGAAGCCCGATTCGCTTGAGGTCTTTCATCCAGAGCGTATGGCTAAGAGAATCTTAGGCATGGGCGATGTTGTTTCCTTAATTGAGAAAGCTCAAAAGGCAGCAGATGAAAAACAAATTGAAGATGCAGAGCGTATTTTACGTGATGGCTTTACCTTAGAAGATTTCTTAAAGTCAATCAAAGGCATGCGTAAGATGGGTGGCTTAAACTCAATTATGTCTGCGCTTCCTGGTGCAAATAAGCTTACCCAGGGTGCTGATTTGGATGACTCTATGATTGATCGTATGGAAGCAATCATTTATTCAATGACAAAAGAAGAGCGCTTAAAGCCAAAGATTATTAACGGTCCAAGACGTGCTCGTATCGCTAAGGGTGCGGGAGTTGAAGTGTATGATGTCAATCAGCTCCTAAAGATCTTTAATGATGGTACTAAAGCTATGAAGAAGCTTCAAAACCAAATGGGCGGCAAAAAAGGTAAGGGCAAGCGCAAAGGTTTTGGTGGCTTTGGAAAGATGGGCGGCATGCCTGACATGGGTGACTTAAAGTCTATGATGGATAAGCTTGGACTTAAGTAGATAAACGCTGACATGAATTTAGGGCTGCAGGCTGATGACGTTGCTTGCAGCTTTATTTTTTTACTTGTAGGAGTTGCACTATAATGCAAATTACAGCTGAATATTGTAATAAGTTGCACTATAGTGCAAAAAATAGCTAGATAAAGACAAAAGTTGCACTGTAGTGCAAATCAAAGTGACTACCCATACAAGATAGCCACATAAAGCTTTACAAATTAACGCGAGCTATGTCGCCTTTACCAAGTATCGAGTGGCCACTTATCTCAACCATGATGAGCTGTTTAGTGGCATCAAGTTCATAGATTTCTGTATCTGGAGCTAAAAAGACTTTTTTAAGTGAGCCGTCTGCAAAATAGAGATTAAGTTCTTGGGCAAGCGCTGGTAGGTCTTCTGACCTATAGACGGTGCTTTTCCATTTAATCTTATATACCTCATCACTCTTATACGTCTCAAGTTTTCTTGGAGCTCTAAGCGGTATAGGAGCTTGCTCTTTAAACTTCTCAAAAGCCTTATCTGATGAAACCGTAACAAAGAGCGTTTCAAGTTCTTCACCTAGTGTAGCGGGGTGAGTTGCGCCCTCTGCCTTATCGTTCCATATAAATGAGAGGCTTTCTTCAAGCACGTTAATATCTTTTGGCACAGCTACTAAATTGAATTGAGCTTGTGCAATGTTTTGTAGTTCTGCCTCAATTTTTTCACTTGAGCTCGTGTCAATCTCAGAGATATTTGGCTCAGTTTCAAAGCTTATCCTTCCTGTAAGTGCAGGAATATTAGTTATATCGCTATATTGATCTTTGAGCTTTTCGTAAAGTTCTAAGACTAAATCATAATTTGGCTCTTCACCTTTAAAAATTTTTGTAAGCTGGTCTTCGTATTCTTTAAACTCATCCATACCTTGGATAAGCTTTGAGAAGGCATAAAAGTCTACGATTAAGTCCATGTATTTTTGCTCATCAAGCATATCTTGGGTGAGCATTTTAAGGGGCCACTCAGCATTGGTAGGAGTGAGCACACCTTTAGCATCCACATGGGCATTTAAGCGCTTTAAGGTTCTAATAGCTGGCATAATCTCTTCGGTATCTTCTGTTGCAAAAAGTAAGAGCTCAGGAGAGTTCTCATTAAAGGCGCCAAGGTAAAACTCATCATAACTTTGAGGCTCGCGCTCTAAAAGTTCTTTGATCAAGGTATCTTCATCAGAGCTATTTACAAATATAAGGCCATAGCCTAAAGCTCCTAAAATGAGTGCAGTTTTATTATTCTTCTGCTCAAGGGGGCTAAAGCCATAAGCAAGTACTTTTTTATTGGTCATAAATGTCCTTATCGTTAATTTTTAGCATAAAGTCCTCTTACCCAGTTTCTAAGTATGTAAGTTCTTGCTCTGTTTTAGTGTAGTAGCACATGAACAGTATTCTTTAAATAGATATATATCACTCATTGAAAAAACGCTCCAATTCACTAAAGTTAAGGTAGGAGAAATTGTCTTTTAACAACAATATAAAGAAAGGAGGTATCACCTAGTTTTTTGGTTTTCCATAGGTTTAAAGAAAAGGGGGATTCATGGAAAACTGTAACAGCTTTACACGCAGAAGTTTTGTTAAAACAGCGGGACTTGGTGCTATTCTTGCAGGAACAGCACTCTCTGCTACAGCTTGCCAAGGGGAGGTGAAACAAGAAAATAAGACAAAATCTAATAAGAAAATCTCTTACAAGTCAAATGGTAAACCTATTGAAGCTAAAATTAATCTTGACACTCAAGAAGTCGAAATTAATCCTGATGTATATGTCAGATATAGTGCCTGCTTAGGCTGCTATGCATCTTGTGGCAACAGAACAAAAATAGATGCAAAAACTAATGAAATTCTTTCTGTAGGTGGAAATCCCTACAATCCTAACTGTGCACTTCCAAAACTTAAATTTGAAGACTCATTAACAGAAGCTTATTTAGCTAATAGTTTTGCAAATCAAAAAGGTAATTTACTGAGGGGTACTGTTTGTGCACGTGGTAATAGCACTTTTAATGCCTATAAAGATAAGAAAAGAATTTTAAAGCCACTCAAGCGTGCAGGTAAACGTGGAGAAGGTAAGTGGAAGACAATATCGTGGGATCAGCTTATTGATGAAGTTGTAAATGGAGGTAAACTTTTTTCAGATATTGGTGAAGACCAAGTTATTGAAGGTTTTAAAGACGTATATGATACAAAAACCTTGATTGATGAAAACAGTCCTGAGTATGGTCCTAAGTCTAATCAACTTGTTATGTTAGGCATGCGCGGTGATGGTAGGTCAAACTATCCATATTTATTTGGTGCAGCCTTTGGCTCAGTAAACTTCTATAGTCATGGTTCATCATGTGGTGTTGCTGCTTCAGCTCCAATTTTTACTGAAAATTCTATGTGGAACAGGTTGGATGTACCTGAAACTGAGTATGCACTCTGGTTAGGTACTTTTCCGGGAGCTAATGGTAAGTCTTTTCAGTTAATCGCAAAAAATGTTGAGAAGCGATTAAAAGACGGAATCCATATGGATGTTATAGATCCAGTAAATGTTGGTGGCGCTGTTACCAGTAAAGAAAAAAATATTACCTGGCACCCAATCAAACCATCAACTAACGGAGCCTTAGTACTGGGAATGGTTAGATGGATTATTGACAATAAAAAGTATTCAGAAGAATACGTGACTTTTCCAAATTATCAAGCAGCAGATGAAAAGGGCTGGGGCTCATACTCTAACTTTACTCACTTAGTTATATGTGATGAGAACCATCCAAACAACAGGAAGTTTTTACGCACTGAAGATTTAGGTATTGAAGGTGTTGCACCTGCTGAAGGTGAAGAGGTACAAAACTATGTTGTATTAGATGCTCAAACAAATGAGCCGGTGCAGTTTTCAAAAACTAAAAAGGCTGTATTAGATTTTACTGGTGAGCTAAAAGGTTCAGATGGCAAACCGATAAAGGTTCGTACTGCATTTAGTTTAGTAAAAGAGTCTGCCCAAAGTCATAGCGTAGAAGAATACGAAGAAATCTGTCAGTGTGAAAAAGGCTTAATTGAAAAGCTTGCTACTGAATGGACAAGCCACGGTCCAAAAGTTGGACTTGCCAATGTGGGCGGAACTGGAAGTGCTAATGGTATAAGTTCTGCATGGGCGGAATATATTTTAGGTGCACTCGTAGGAAACTATCAGATGATAGGCGGGTCTGTTCCAACCAGTTGGACCTATGACGCATGGATGAGCCCAAGGTATGTATTGTTTGATATTCCTGATGCACCAGAAAATTCTGCTCAAATAGACATCAGTCGTGGTGGTCTCAATTGGCAGGATACCTCTGAATACAAAAAGCGCCTTGAGTCTGGTGAAGAAAATCCTCAACCAAAATTACCATGGTATTCCTATACTCGAGGTGCAGATAATCAGGCACTTATTTCTCTTATTAATAAGTATCCTTATCAGGGAAAGATCGTAATGAGCTGGATGTGCAATGCGCTTCAAGCTTGTCCAGGTGCTATGAGAGAAGAAGTATATGCGAGGTTGGCTGATCCAGAAGTTATACCGCTTCATATAACATGTGACTGCTTTATGGGAGAGCACGCTACATTTTCAGACTATATCGTTCCTGACACCACACCATATGAGTCTTTTGGTGTTATTACCCAAGAAGGCTTTTGGCATGGTAGAGGCTCAAGTGTACGCTGGCCGGTAAGCGAACCTAAGACAGAAAAGCTTCCTGATGGTAGACATATGGGCTATGAGGCGTTTATGAATGATGTGGCTAAGGCCATAGGCATGCCATTTTTTGGAAGAGAAGATGGCTTAAAGTCTCTTGATGGCAAGGGTCACCCTCACTTCTCAGACGCCGATTATTATCTCAAATCAATAGCAAATCTTGCATATGATGAAAAACCTGTAGACGATATTACAGATGAAGAAATTAAGGCTCAGGGATTAGATAAGCTACCAGAGGAATGGAAGAAATGCGTAAGCGAGGAAGAGTGGCCTAAAGTTCTTAAAGTGTTATCTAGAGGCGGAAGATTTGATGAGACCAAAGACGCTATAGATGGTACTCGCACTGTAATGCGTATGGAGTTTAAAGTTAATGTTTATAGTGAACTGAGAGCTCTTCAAAGAAACTCGTTTACGGGCGAATATGCTTCTGGATGTATAGATTGGGAGCCAGAACTTCTTGCAGACGGAACACCTCTCAGAGATAAGTTTTCTGAAAGCGATTATCCGTATACTTCTGTTCAATACAAGCCTAAATTCCGGTCTATATCAATGCTTTCAAATAGCCCCTTTATGCAGACCTTAGCTCACAGCAACTATTTTGAAATCAACTCAGAGGACGCTCAAGAACTTGGCGTTAAAAGTGGTGATAGTTTAATAGTTAGCAATCCTACTGGAGACAAAATGGAAGGTCAGGCCCTTGTAAGAGAGGGTATTGCACGTAAAGTATTTGCGGTGCCTTTTGGTTATGGACACATTGCCTATGGTGCAAAAGGCTATGAAATCGATGGCCAAGCTATTGAGGGTGATGAAAAAATATCAAAGGGTATTCATCTCGCAACAATGCTTGATCCTCAAGTAAGTAAAGACGGAGTTATATATCCGTATTCTGAGTATGAGTTGGGCTCTCCCGCAAGATCAGGCGGAGCTTTTAAAATCGAGAAAGCTTAAAGGGGGAGATAAAAATGGCTGATAAACAATTATGCATGTTTATAGATTTAAATAAATGCATAGGCTGTAATGCCTGCTCTGTAGCTTGTAAAGGAGAAAATGATATTCCTGAGGCTGCTTGGAATACCTGGATTGATAGCTTTGATTATGAAGAAGATACAAACATTTATAGAGCAAACATCCCAATGCAGTGCAATCATTGTAAGGACGCTCCTTGTGTGCCCGTCTGTCCAACTGGAGCAAGCTTCTTTAGTGAAGTTGGTACGGTTTTAGTAGATACCGAGGCATGTATTGGCTGCGGTGCCTGCGTTGAAGCTTGTCCGTATAAAGTACGTTGGGTAAATCCAGATACAAACACGGTAGGTAAGTGTACATTTTGTCACGAGCGCACCACTAATGGATTGCTGCCAGCATGTGTATCATCCTGCGTAACTCAGGCGAGATATTTTGGATATATGGACGATGAATCCTCTGATGTCTCAAACTTATTAGCAGAAAACAATGGCGGTGATATCTTACATAAAGAATTTGAGCTTGAAACTCACGTAAGATATAAAGGGCTTGAACATCTCAAGGACTATTATGGTAAAACAAGCGTTCTAAGAGGTGGTAATATTAAAGAAATAAGTAAGTAGTTTTAGTATTTGTATGGAAAGAGGCAGGCAATTTCTAAGCCCTGCATTCACATCTAAGCAAATATACTGTACAATTTAGCGTTGCTAAGTATTGAATAAGGCGAGATATTCTATTAATTCGTTAATCTCGCACAAAGTTTAGAGGAGTTTTTAGTTGGCAGTAAAGATTCGCCTCGCTCGTCACGGAGCTAAAAAGGCACCATATTACCGCATTGTTGTAGCAGATTCTCGTGCACCTAGAGACGGTCGCTTAATTGAAGAGATTGGTAGCTACAATCCAAATACCGAGCCTAAGCATCTTAAGCTTGATATTGAAAAAGCAAATGACTGGATTTCAAAGGGTGCTCAACCATCAGACACCGTTGCTCGTCTTATTGAGATTGCTAAAAAGGATCAAGGTTCAAAGAAAGAAGAAGAGGGCGCTAAATAGTAATGCCTGACGTTCTTGAACATCCTAGTGATCAAATTGCTGAGTTAGTAGAGTTTCTTGTAGTGTCTTTAGTCGATGAGCCAGATGAGGTTCAAATTGACATTACAGATTCCTCAGAGACCTCTACCTTAATTGAGGTAAGTGTAGCTGAGGGCGATGTTGGTAAGGTTATTGGCAAAAAAGGCCGTATCATTAAAGCTATTCGCACTCTTGCTCATGCTTGTGGAGCTAGACAAGACATTAACTGTGAAGTTGAAGTGCTTGGTTAAGCACTATGCTCAAAGCACACGATAGCTTTATATCTGTAGCTAAACTTCTTAAAACTCATGGAGTTAAAGGGGAGGTTTCTGTGGTGCCCACAGCAAACCTCCCCTTTTTATTAAAAGTTGGCCAGGAAGTCTGCCTCATTCCACCGCAGTTTGAATACGACAGATTCCAAACAATTGAATCTATACGAGAAGTAAATACAGAATATCTCATCAAGTTTTCTGGAATTGATGACCTCAACCTCTCCAAGCTTGCCTGTCCGGGTTACGTCTTGCTTAAAGCAGACGATATCCAAGAAGAGCTTAAAGCTGCTCCTCAAAGCTTACTTGGAAGAGAGCTTGTTGATGAGCGCTACGGAAGCCTTGGCGTGATTGATGACATTATCTTTACCCCAGCTAATGATGTGTGGGTAGTTGAGTCTGAGCGCTACGGAGAACTTTTGATTCCAGTTATAGATTCTGTAGTGAGTGAGATTTCTGATGAAGGTGCTATTACCGTAGAGCTCTTAGATGGTATTATTCCTTTTGAGAGCTAGGAGATTTCATTGTTAAAAGTTGAAACACTTTCAGTATTTCCTGAAATGTTTGAAGAAGTAATGTCACTATCAATTCTTGGAAGAGCCCAGCAAAAGGGCCTTTTTTCATACCAAGCTAATAATTTACGTGACTGGACTCATGACCTTCATAAGAGCGTTGACGATGAACCTTACGGGGGAGGTCAAGACATGCTTATGAAAGTAGAGCCTATCTTTGAAGCCTATGATGAGATAGCTCAAAGCTCAGACGATAAACCCTTTACAATATTTTTTAGCCCCTCAGGCAGGCCTTTTAATCAAGAAGTAGCTCAAGAGCTTGCCTCAAAAAAGCGCTTGTTATTTTTTTGCTCTCGCTATGAGGGGGTCGATGAGCGCGCTTACAGCCTTGCTGATATGACACTTTCACTTGGAGACTATGTCTTAAGTGGTGGAGAGCTTGCGGCAATGGTGGTTATTGATTCAGTGGTACGTCTTTTGCCAGGCGCTCTCGGAAATGAGGCCTCTGCAGAAGACGAATCATTTTCAAAAAGTGGACTGCTTGAGTACGCCCAGTATACGCGCCCTCAAAGTTTTAGGG
>JASBYZ010000009.1 GCA_029983705.1 Coriobacteriales bacterium | reverse complement strand
TTTCAATTTCAATTATTATGGCCGCTTGGTTGGCCATGAGTGGTATGGGAAGCTTTGATGAGGCTCAGGTAAGTAAAAGGAAAACTTAACAAATGGATACAGTGGATCAAACTCAAAA
This sequence comes from Coriobacteriales bacterium, assembly GCA_029983705.1. Classification (GTDB taxonomy): domain Bacteria; phylum Actinomycetota; class Coriobacteriia; order Coriobacteriales; family JAEZZM01; genus JASBYZ01. The sequence continues at coordinate 27,868 of JASBYZ010000009.1, read as the reverse complement.
GATTAGCAAGCTTGCGCCTGTGCAGCTTGCGTTTAGATTGCTTTCAACGCTTCCAATTGCCTATCCAAAGGATGCTAAAGAGTATTTAGAACTTGAGGGCGAGAAGCGCTCAAAGTATCTCACGATTGCCTCAAGCATTCCTTTGGTAGGACTTGTTATAGGTGTAATCCTAACGCTCTTTATGATTGCAATCTCTATGGGCAAACTTAACATGAACCCTGTACTTGCAGGACTTCTGTCACTTGCGCTCATGCTTGCACTAACTCGTATGATGCATATGGATGCACTATCTGATGTCTTTGATGCAAGTTTTGGTGCCTACACCCCAAAAGAGCGTATCGAGATTTTAAAAGACCCTCATATTGGCGTCTTTGGACTTATCGTCATTGTTATGGCTTTGGGGCTTTATCTATATAGTTTTGTTGAGATTATTTCTTATGGGGCTGTACCGCTGATTATTTTAGTTATGTGCACCAGTAGAATTTCTGCAAGTATTTGTGCCTACTTTATTATTCCGATTGAAAGTTCTAATTTAGGAAAAACTATTAGTCAAAAACCAAGTGCAAAAGATTTTATCTTGATACTTGTTAGTCTGGCGCTTGCTATTTTTTTGAGTTGGGGATACCTACCTCTTGGAACCTCAATTTTAGTGCTTTCGATGACGCTTGTAGTCTGCGCGTTTGCGCCTCAGCTGTTTGCTCGACCATTTGAAGGTTCAAACGGTGACGTTATGGGGGCAAGCATAGTTGCAAGTGAGCTGTTTATGCTCCTACTTATTACCTTACTGATGTAGCAAAGATCTACCTTTGAAAGGATACTTTTCATGCCTTACACAAATCGTGTGTTAGTTATGAGACATCCGCAAACACAGGGTAATTTAGAAGATGTGTTTGTGGGACAAAAGAACTCACCACTCTCAGAGCTCGGACAAAAACAGTGTCAAGAGGCAGTTCAGGCACTTATTGCTTGGAAGCCAGAGCGAATCATTTCTTCTCCGCTCAAGCGCTGCCTTGCTATAGCAAAGCCCGTGTCAGAAAGGCTTAATCTTGAACTTGAGATTGATCCAGAAATTATCGAGATGAACTTTGGCGTAATTGAAGGCATTAAAACTAAAGATTTGTATAAACAGGGCATTAAGTTTCCTTGGCAAATAGATGAGGATGTGCCCTTTGTTGAAGGTGCAGAAAGCATGAGTGAGCTTAAAGCTCGTGTTGGAAGTGCTTTTGATCGCTATGCAAAAGATGCACGCCGCAGCGCTCTTATATGTCACGGTGGGGTTATGCGCACTATTGCGGCACACGTTTTAGGCTTGGATGCAAAACATACCTTTAAACTGGTGTGCAATAATGTTTCATCATGCATTTATCAAATTCATGAAGGCTCTGCATTTGTAGAGGGGCTCTTTTTAAACCCCTCTGAGCTTATTGAACGAGCAAAACACGAGTAAAGAAAAGGCTTAAAAGCTATGCCTACAGTAATTGCAATAGATGGTCCAGCAGGAAGTGGTAAGTCAACCCTTGCTAAAGCGCTTGCGCATAAACTTGGATACATTTATTTGGATACCGGAGCAATGTATCGCGCTCTTACCTATCTGGCGCTTCAAGATAAACTTGATTTAGCTGACGAGAAGGCGCTCAGCAAACTTGCACAAGCAAATCCCGTGCGCTTTAAGGCCAGAGGTAGAGAGCTTGAAGTGTACATAGGAAACAAAGAGGTTACAAAAGAGATTCGCCTTCCTGAGGTTGATAAAAACGTCTCTGAAGTTTCAGCGCACCCAAGAGTAAGAGAAATTATGGTAGCCCAGCAAAAGGCTATTGGTGCTGAGCATGATTTGGTAGCTGAAGGCAGAGACATGGGCACGGTAGTATTTCCGGTTGCAACGCTTAAGGTCTTTTTATCGGCAGATGCAAAGACCCGTGCACACAGAAGATATCTACAAAATAAAGAGCGTGCGCAAGTTGCAGGGAGTTCACCTAGCCAAAGTGAAGAAGAGATCTACCAGGCAATTATTGCGCGCGATGCTTATGACTCTCAGCGCGAGAGCTCTCCGCTCAAGCCAGCAGAGGACGCAGTTTTACTTGATAGCTCTCATAAGAGTGAAGATGAGGTGCTCAACTACCTCTTAAAGCTTTTAGAAATTCATGAAGCGGGAGGTATTAATGGAAGATAAGAAGTGGACGCGTGAGGATTTTTTTACGCATCCCGTTTCAGATTATCCAATAGCATCAAAAATTTTTGTTGCTATTGTCATCTTTATTTTATACATCGTTTGCAAAATCTGGACACGCTTTGAAATTATAGATTATAAAAAAATTCAAGAGCTTGATCGCGATGAGGGCCTTATTTTTGTGGCAAACCACGCATCCAGTCTTGACCCCGTAATCTTGTATGTTGCACATAAGATAAGGCCTAAAATTAGAAATAAGGGCATACGTTTTATTTATAAAAGTGAGTTTGAAGACAACGGCTTTTTGAGCTTTTTAGTTCCGCAAGTTGGAGCAATTCCGGTTAAGCGCGATAGTGCTGATACTAAAGCGCTTAAACGCACCGTGCAAGCACTTAAGCGCGGTGAAGATGCGGGAGTATTTCCTGAGGGTACTCGTATAAAAGATCCTCACGGCAGAAATGAAAGCCATGGTGGTTTTGCACTTATGGCTCAAATGTCAAAGGCTAAAATTGTGCCGGTAGCAATTGCAGGAGCTTGGAACTTACCGTGGCCAGTTAAGGTGCGAGTTCAATACGGTGAGCCTTTTAGCTTAGATGATTTAGATGAGAGCCTCAGTAAAAAAGAGAAGCTTGCCTATGCAGAATCTAAGGCTATGACAGAAATTTATGATATGCGTGATAAGCTAACCATACAGCATAAAATGGCTTAAGCTTAGTGATTCAATAAAGGGAAGTGAGTAGTTATGAGAGTACATATTGCAGAAAATGCTGGCGCTTGTTATGGCGTTGAGCGCGCCTTAAATATTGTTCTCAAAACTGCTCAAAGTGCAAATAAACAAGACGATATCAAGCCGGTTCATACCCTAGGTCCTTTAATTCATAACCCTCAAGTTGTTTCAAAGTTAGAGCGTGAGGGCGTAGGGGTTGCCGATGAAGTGGATGACGTACATGAGGGTACGGTTATTATTAGAACTCACGGCGTTCCTCCTCAAATCACAGATAGTCTTGGACACAAGGGCTTATCGGTCGTAGATGCTACCTGTCCTTACGTTAAAAAAGTACATAAATCAGCAAAAAAGCTTACTGAAGAGGGTTACTTTGTAATCATAGTAGGAGATGCTGACCACGCTGAGGTGCAAGGTATTGCTGGCTATTGTAAGGACTACTTAGTAACTACAAGCGTTGATGATTTAGTTGAGCTCAAGCTTCCCAAAAAGGTTGGGGTAGTAGTGCAAACTACCCAGTCTCAAGAGATGCTTGATACTATTTTGTGCTACTTAAGCCGCAGGGTAAATGAGCTCAGAGTCTTTAACACCATATGCGAGGCAACTAACGAAAGACAGGCTGCTGCCCGTAAGCTTTCCTTAGAAGTGGACGCTATGATTGTAATTGGTGGTAAAAACTCTGGTAACACCAGGCGTCTGCATGAAATATCAAAAGAAAATTGTGCAAACGCCCATCATATAGAAACTGCTGATGAGCTTGAGGCAGCTTGGTTTGAAGGAGTGTCTGATGTAGGAGTGACCGCGGGCGCTTCTACTCCACAAGCACAAATATCCACGGTGGTTGAGGCCATCGAAAACTTATAGTATGGCAGGGCAAAGTCGAGCAGATTATGCACCAAGTACTCAGGAGAGCTCCGCCGTAATTGAGCATATTGAGCCGGGGTCTCCGGCAGAACTTGCAGGTCTTAAGCCTGGTATGAGTATTGTCACGGTAAATGGCGAGCCGCTTCGTGACATGATTGACTGGCAGTGGTTAACAGACGGGCCAAGCATCTTTTTAGAAGGCCTTGCTCCAAAGTCGCTCACTCATTACGATGAGGACTTTGAGTTTGAGGTAGAGCTTAAAAGAGACTATGGCGAGAGCTGGGGTATTGACTTTAGCTCCATGGTTTTTGACGGGATCAAAACCTGTAAAAACGCCTGTGTATTCTGCTTTATGTCAATGCTCCCTCAAGATCTTCGCAGCGCTCTTTATATTAAAGACGATGATTTTAGGCTTTCATTTTTACAGGGAAACTTTGTTACCTTTACCAATATCGCTGACGATGAGCTCGAAAGAATTATTGAACAGCACATCTCACCTCTTAATATGTCACTTCACGCCTCAGACCATGAGGTGCGCCGTAAACTTATAGGTAAGTTTGAAGCTCGAGGACTTGAAGTACTTGATGAGCTTTTGGATGAGGGGATAGAAATACACGCACAAATTGTCTTGTGTCCAGGTCTTAATGACGGAAAAATTCTTGAAGATACCCTCAACTATGTTAAGGCTCGTCCAGGAATTACTTCGTTAGGTATTGTGCCTTTAGGTTATACCAAGTTTCAAAAACGCTTTGAGGGCTCATACACCGATAGAGAAGCCGCTCAAGAAATTATTAATTTGGTTGAGACTTTTCAAAAAGATTCTCGCAACAAAGACGGTATTACCCGCTATAACCTTGCCGATGAATTCTACTTATGGGCGCACATGGATCCACCACTAGCCAAGCTCTATGATGGATATCCCCAGTACTATGATGGTATTGGAATGTATCGCTCATTTATTGATGATGTTTTAGCTCTTAAGGCAGATAAAAACTCTAAACTGTATAGCGCCTTTAGGCTTGCAAAAGAATGTGGCTTACAAATAAGTTTTGTAAGTGGCACATCCTTTGCTCCCGTGCTTGATAAGCACTTAAGTGACTTTGGTTTAAAAAGCTACGGGATTAGCAATACTTTTTTTGGTGGAAACGTAGATGTAGCAGGGCTCTTAGTTGAATCAGATATCTTAGACCAGCTACCTTATCGCCTTTATAATGAGCTTATTTGTCTTCCTGAAGTTATGTTTAACTTTGATGGACTTACTCTAGAAGGTATGCATAAAGATGAGCTTATAGACTCCCTTAAAAAGCGAGGGGCTAAGGTGCTAGTTGTATCAAGTGAGATATCTGAAGCATTTTCACAGCTTACTCAGTATTTAAGCTGTGTAGTATCTGAGGCATAGCCTTGTTTAGGGCTTTATCGTGCTAACATATTTCTATTACAGTAAAACCATTTAAGCGAGGATATACGTGGCTAAACCAATTGTTGCAATCGTAGGTAGGCCTAATGTTGGTAAATCTACTTTAGTAAATAGAATTGCTCACACATCAGACGCTATTGTTCACGAAACAAGGGGCGTTACCAGGGACAGATCATATCATGAGGCCGATTGGAATGGCGTTGATTTTATACTGATTGACACCGGCGGAATTGAAATGTCAGATGATGATCACTTCCAGGAGTCAATTAGAGACCAGGCTTTCATGGCAACAGAAGAGGCCGATGTCGTTATCTTTTTAGTAGACGGCACCACTGGTTCTACCGCTGATGATGACAATGTGGCCCGTATTTTACTTAAATCTAATAAGCCAGTTTTACTTGCAGTAAATAAGCTTGATAACCCAGATGATGAGTCAGCACTTTGGGATTACTATTCTCTCGGTCTTGGTGATCCGTATCCAATTTCTGCAGTACATGGACACGGCACTGGAGACTTACTTGATGAGGTAGTTAAAAACCTTCCTCAAATAATTGATGAAGAAGTAGACGATGAGAGCATTAGCGTTGCTATTATTGGTAGACCTAATGCAGGTAAATCATCCCTTACAAATAAGCTCACCGGTAAAGACCGCTCAATTGTATCTGATATTGCAGGTACCACCCGTGATGCCATCGATACGATAGTAGAAAAAGACGGACAGAGCTACAAGATTATTGATACTGCAGGTCTTAGACGTAAATCTCAAATTTCTGATGATATTGAGTACTACGGTTTTGTGCGCTCAATGCGCGCAATTGATAGAGCAGATGTAGCGCTTTTAGTGGTAGATGCAACGGTTGGAATTACCGACCAAGACCAAAGGGTAGCAGGCCTTGCTGATGATAGGGGGTGCGCACTTATTATCTTACTTAATAAGTGGGATCTTCTTGATACTCCCGAGCAGCGTGATGATATTGTCTCGAGAATTGAAGAGCAGTTTAGCTTTGTGCTCTATGCACCTGTTATTAGAATTTCTGCACTCACTGGTAGATCAATTCATAGAATTTGGGATGCAATTGATTACGTTGAAGAAAATCGCTCTCAAAAGATTTCAACCTCAAAGCTTAATAAACTCTTAAGCGAGCTTAGAGAGTTTGGCCATACAGTAACAAAGGGTACGCGCAGACTTCGCATACATTACATGACCCAAACTGATACTAACCCGCCTGAGTTTACCTTCTTTGCTAACCACCCTGATTTAGTGGATCAAAACTATAAACGTTATCTTGAAAATCGCCTGCGCGAGACCTTTGATTTAATGGGTACTCCTATACGCATGAAATTTAGAAAGAAAGACTAACAAAAAATGTTTGAGCCCTTATCGCAAGCCCTTGTACACGGTAGTGTTTTACAAGTTGTACTAGCATATGTGCTTTGTTATCTCATTTGTGGTACTCCTTTTGGACTTATCTTTTCTAAATTATTTAAAAAGACTAAGGACTTAAGGCAGACTGGTTCTGGAAATATTGGCTTTACCAATGCCTTGCGCGTTAATGGCAAGGCTGTAGGGGTTTTAACCCTTATCTTTGATGTACTTAAGGCCTTTATATCTATTAAATTGACTGCATACATATTGAGCGGAGCGCTTCACATAGAGCGCGCAGAGCTTCTGAGTGCTCCCTATATTTGGGTCTTAGCGCTTGCCTTTGTGTGCTGCATTGTTGGTCACGTGTTTTCAATTTATTTAAAATTTAAGGGAGGTAAGGGTGTAGCTGTAGGGCTTGGCTCCACCTTAGCCTTTATACCTGTAACAGGACTTTTAATGCTTGCAGTCTTTTTTGTTGCAGCTTATGTTAGCAAAAAAGTTTCTGTAGGCTCAATTTTTGCAGCACTGGCTATCATACCTTTTTGCTTTATTTATTCTCACGAAATCAAGTATGTGCTCTTATGCTGCCTTATTGCGGTAATTGTAGTATGGGCGCATAGGTCTAATATCAAAAGAATTTTAAACGGTACTGAAAGTAGCTTTTCACTTCATAAACAAAAGGAGTAGTAGCATGCGAATAGCTGTCATAGGTGCAGGATCATGGGGAAGTGCAGCGGCGGGACTGCTGGCTGCAAAGGGGCATTCGGTAGAACTATGGGCTAGACGCGCAGAGCTTGCTCAAGAAATAAATGAAACAAGACAAAATAAAGATTATCTAGGCGATTATGTCTTTCCATCTACGGTGCACTCCTCATCAAATATATCAGAGGTGCTTGCAGGTTCAGATGCAGTTGTTATGGTAACTCCAGCTCAGGCTGTAAGAGAGGTAGCCAAGAGCATGGTAAATTATGTTGACGATAAAACACCTATAGTTGTCTTATCAAAAGGTGTAGAACATAAAACGGGCCTCGTGCTCACAGATGTTATTGCAGAAGAGCTTGGGGGACCTGGTAGAGTAGCAGCACTTTCAGGTCCAAATCATGCAGAAGAGATCTGTAAAGAAAAACCAACTGCTGCAGTTGTTGCCTCTTATAACAAAGATGTTGCCGAGTTTTTCCAGGAACTTTTTGCTCGCTCCTTCTTTAGGGTCTATACCTCAACTGACCTATTAGGAGTGGAGCTTTGTGCAGCATCTAAAAATATTATTGCTATCGCAACTGGTATGAGTGTCGGGCAAGGTTTGGGAGACAATACCTCATCGGTAATTATGACAAGGGGTTTAGCTGAAATTTCTCGTCTCATGCATGCCATGGGGGCAGAGGCAAAAACAGCCATGGGTCTTGCAGGCATGGGAGACCTTATCACCACCTGTATTTCAGAAAATTCACGTAACAGAAGCTTTGGCGTTTCCTTTGCACAAGGTGAGAGCCTTGAGGATTACAAAAAGAGAAGGCATATGGTAGTTGAGGGCGCTTACTCGGTTATATCTGTACGTGAGCTTGCAAAACAGCACAAAGTAGAGATGCCAATTACTGAGGCAGTATATCAAGTGCTCTATGAGGGAAAATCTTTAAAAGAAGAATCCAAAAAACTTTTTGATAGAGAACTTACTCAAGAATTTTACGGTTTTGAATAGGGAAGGGCACTTGTAGGAACTATGTTTACAGACATTAAGATTGCACCATCTATTTTATCGGCCGACTTTGCACACCTTGGAGATGCCGTTAAGTTGATATCTGAAGGTGGAGCAGACTTTGTTCATATTGATGTTATGGACGGACACTTTGTGCCAAATCTCACCTTTGGCCCTCCTGTAATTAAGGCAATAAGGCCTTTAAGCGATAAGCCCTTTGACGTCCATTTAATGATTACCAATGCTGAAGATACGCTTGAAGCTTATGCAAATGCTGGCGCAGATATTATTACGGTACACTACGAAGCGGTAACTCACCTTCATAGAGCTGTCCAAAAAATTCATGATTTGGGATGTAAAGCTGGGGTTTCGCTTAATCCGCACACGCCTGTAAGCGTGCTTGAAGAGATTCTTCCGTACCTTGATTTAGTGCTTATCATGAGTGTAAATCCTGGTTTTGGAGGACAGTCTTTTATTGAAACAAGTGCTCAAAAAGTCAAAAAACTAAGCATGATGTTTGAAGCTTGCAAGTGTGCTCCCTTAATTGAGGTTGACGGGGGCATAAGTGTTGAGAGCGCAGGGCTTGTGACTAAGCATGGTGCAGATGTCTTAGTTGCAGGTTCTAAGGTGTTTAAAACTGAAGATCCGCTTCAGGCAATTGAAGATATTAGAGAGGCAGGAATAAAGGCTACATGGCAGTCTATCTAGATTCATCAGCATCAGCGCAGCTCTTGCCGCAGGCTCGAGAGGCGCTTAAAAATTATTACGATAAAGAATATGCACTTGCAAATGCAAATGCGCTTCACAGTTTTGGTCGCGCTAACAACAAAGATTTTGAGGCAGCAAGAAAAACCGTGGCAAAGGCGCTTGGAGCCCACATGCCCTCAGAGATCATCTTTACGGGTGGAGGTACTGAGGCAGATAATTTTGCACTCTATGGACTTTCTGTCGCAAAAAGAAATACTGACGGCAAGCGTACTAAGGTCATCATCTCAAACTTTGAACATGGTGCAATTGCGAGCTGTGTAGCACCCCTTAAGCTTGTTGGCTTTGATCTTGAGTATGTTGAGGCAGATAGATACGGCTTTATAGAGCCAGAGGCCCTAGAAAAAGTTATGAGCGATGAGGTCGCTTTAGTCTCTATAATGCTCACAAACAATGAGCTTGGAACAGTGCAGCCCATACAAGAGCTTGCTCAAGTAGCCCACAAGTATGGTGCACTCTTTCATACTGATGCTATACAGGGCTTTACCCACGTTCCCTTTAATGTTGAAGAAAGTGGGGTAGATGCGGCAAGCATTACCGCACATAAATTTGGTGGCCCTATTGGAATTGGTGCACTGTATCTAAGGCGCGGCACCCAAATTCAAGCCTTCTTATATGGAGGAGGTCAAGAGCATGGCAAGCGCAGCGGTACCCAAGATGTTGCGGGAGCCCTTGCGATGGCTGCTGCTGTAAAATATCAAATTGATAACTTTGATGAGAACTTTAAAGACATTAAAGAGAAAAGTGACTATATTTACAAGCGCTTATGTGAGAGCGGCAAGTTTGTAAGGGCTGTTGAGCTTAAGGATGGTAAGACATATCATCCCGGCATGGTAGCCGTATTTTGCAAAACTACTAACTCAGAAGATTTGCTCTTAAAACTTGATGAGGAGGGCTTTTATGTCTCAGCAGGTTCTGCCTGTTCAGCTGGGTCTTTAGAGATGTCTAAAACTATGAAGGCTATTAAAGCAAATCCAAAACTTGTCCAAGGACAGCTGCGCATTAGCTTTGATGAAAGAATTTCTTTTGATGATATTAAAGCATTTTGCGATTGTATATTGGAGCTTGCCTAGATGTATTTGATTAATTGCCATAGCCACTCTCTCTACTCAGGACACGGTGAGGGAAGTGTTTTAGACCAGGCAAAAAGTGCCTTTGAAAGTGGAATACAAACCTTCTGTTTTACTGAGCATTTGCCCTTACCGCACTCAATGGACCCTCAAAGAAAGGTCTCTATTGCACCAGAGCTTGTAGAAACCTATCTTAGAAACATTGAATCTGTTCAAGAGCTCTATCCAGAAATGGATTGCGTTAAAGGTTTTGAGGCTGACTATTATGAAGGGTGTGAGAAAAATATTGCGCCCTACAAACAAAAGGTAAGCTTACTCTTAGGCTCAGTGCACTTTTTAGGAACGTGGAACTATGATAACTCTGCTTATATTAAAACTTGGGACAATAAGGATGTCGACCAGGTATATTATGAGTATTTTGAAACTTGGCTAAAATGCGCGCACTCAAACATTGGTTTTGATGTGTTATCTCATCCAGATTTAATTAAGAAGTTTGGACACAAGCCAAGCTTTAATCTTTCTGCTTTTTATCAAAAGATAGTTTCTCAACTAAAAGACACTAGCGTGCGCTATGAGATATCAACTGCAGGACTAAGAGCTCCAGTCAAAGAGTTTTATCCATCCTTTGAGCTAGGAAAAGAGCTTTATAAGGCAGGAATTCCTTGCGTCATCTCTACTGATTCTCACAGACCTCAAGATGTTGATTATAAACTTGCAGAGGCATATGAGTATGCAAAAAGTCTTGGCTATACAAGTATTGAAGTGCCCTTAAAAACAGGTGGATTTAGGACGGTTCAGATTTAAATGAGTTTGACGGTAAGAGAGTTAGAAGAATTACTTTTTGAGGCCTATCCAAAACATGATGCTGAGCCCTGGGATAAGGTGGGCTTATCTGTAGGAAACCCTCTTGAAGAGGTCAAAAAAGTAGCTGTTTCACTTGATGTTACAGTTAATGCGCTGCGCAAGGCAAAAGAGCTTGGTGCCAATGTTTTGCTTGCGCACCACCCAATTTTTATTGACTCTCCTTTTCCAGTCATTGATCAGGCAGGTGGGGGCATCAATCCTTCAAGCTCACTTTTTGAAGCTGCTAAACTGGGAATTAGCGTCATATCAATGCACACCAATTTAGATAGATCTCAAGAGGCAATTGAGCTTGCTGCAAACTTATTAGATGCTCAGTTTATAGAGGGCTTTGAAGATCGTTTTGGTGTAAAAGATGGACGAGAGCTTGGGAGATTAGGCTCTGTTAATAGACTACATGAGCCTATGAGTCTTAAAAGCTTTGCACGCCTTGCATCATCTAAATTTAGCCGAGTTCAAAGCGTGTGGGGAGAGCCTGATAGTGAAGTTAAAAATTTTGTATGGGTCTCAGGTTCTGCCTCTTCTCTTGTCAAAGATGTAGTAAATCGTGGTAATATAGATTGCCTTTTATGTGGCGAGTGCTCGTATCATAATGCGCTTGATGCATCACTTTCAGACCTTAAGATTGTTATTCTTGGTCATGATGTTTCAGAGTTGCCATTTAAAAAGCTTCTAGCAGATAGACTTATACACCTGGGTCTTGAAGCAAATTGCATAGTGGATATCGACCAAAGTAAAAACTGGTTTAATATTTAAAGGGGTTTTATTTATGAGTCTTGGCCAAACGCTTATCAACCTTCAAGATATAGATTTAGATATCTTGAGATTAAAAAAGAGCATTGATCAGCTGCCAGAAAGACAGAGGCTTGTCAAGGCTGTTAAAACTCATAAGGAGCTCCAGCAAAAACTTAATACCATAGTTGGTAAAAGAAAAGATATTGAGCTTGATATTGAAGATATCCAGGAACAATTTAAAGATGCTAACGAGAAAATCAAACAAACTGAAAACGCCCTTAACTCAAATTCAGATTCACGACTTGTTTTCAATCTAAATAGAGACCTAGCAGGTCAAATAAAGCGAAAAGAAAAGCTCGAGTTTTCACAAGACGGACTTCTTGAAGAACTTGATAAGTATACGCAACTTGAAGAAAAAGCACAGGCTGCACTCCAAAAACTTATTGAGGTAGAAAAAGCAAATACAGAGGCAATTCAGAAACATGCAGCTCAGGTTAAAGAAGAACTTGAGAGTTTGCAGGCTGAACGTGACGGAGAAGTTCAACATTTAAGTGATGAAGAATATGAGAGCTATGAGCTGGTTCGTGAGAGAAAAAATGGTATTGCTGTAGCTGTGTTGCAAGACGGTGGCTGCTCTGTATGCGGCGCCCAGTTTAATGAGGGACAGCTCCATAAGATTAAAAATGGTGAAGAGGTAAGTACCTGTCCAAGCTGCTCAAGAATTTTTGTAAGACCAGAGCTTGACGAAGAGGCTGAAGAGTAAGTCTATGGCAAAGTACACACTTCACTCTGATGGTGGATCAAGAGGAAATCCTGGTCCTTCAGGGCTTGGTTTTACTGTTAGCAATGCATCTGATGATGAAATTTGCTATGGCGCGGCCTTCGCAGATATTCAAACTAATAATCAAGCTGAATACCAGGCCTTAATTTGGGGCCTCAAAAATGCTCTAGCACTTTCTGACATAGATGAGCTTGAAGTTATTGCAGACTCTGAGCTTATGATTAAACAACTCAAAGGTGAGTATAAGGTAGCAAAAGCAGAGCTTAAGACTCTTTACATAGAGGCTCAAGCCTTACTTGAGCAAGTCAGTTCATACTCACTTATTCATGTAAAAAGAAATCTTAATAAACGCGCTGATGAACTTGCTAATATTGCAATGGATACAGAAGAGATCTCAGGTGATTATATAGTTGAGCCTGACTTAGCTTCTCGTCAGCTCTTTGATTTTGAGCATGAAGCTAAAAAACAAAGTAGAGCTGTGACAAAAAATTATGAGCTAAGCGTATGTGAAACTCTTCAAATTACCAAGCATCTTGATCACAAAATGACTTGGAATGTTGAGCTTTGCATATCTAAGCAAATACGTGGTGAGCTGAGCTCCAAGCTTATAGATATTCGCAGCTTATCAGAGATTTTGAGAAGCCTTATGCAAGATATAAATGGCTCTATTATCAAAGAAACTGAATATTTTAAAACTTATGCGCCAACTGCAGAAAATATAGCTGAATATTTGTATCATAAGGCACAGCATGAAGATCGATTAGCTGAGTTTAACATTAAATATATCTGTATACATATGAGTAAGGCTAGTAGCTTTACATATTATGAAGGGGAGTAGGAATGCTCTATGGCTAAGCATATCTTAATCATAGTAACTGGCGGTATAGCTGCATACAAGATGTGCGATGTATGCTCAAAACTCTCTAAATTAGATTATGAAATCAAAGTTGTTATGACAAAACATGCCAGTGAGTTTGTTGGTAAAGCAAGCTTTGAAGCACTCACTCATAATAAAGTACATGTAGATGAATTTAAGAGCTCTGAGTATGATATTCCTCATATAAGCCTAGCTGATTGGGCTGACATGGTTTTAGTAGCTCCGGCAACTGCAAACATTATAGCTAAGATGCGCAGTGGGATTGCTGATGATTTAGCATCAACAGTACTCCTTGCAACTGTCGCACCAGTTTTTGTAGCACCCGCTATGAATGTGCACATGCTTGAGCATCCTTCAACTCAAGAAAATATAGCAGTCTTACAAGAGCGTGGCGTGCAAATTATTGATAGTGAATTTGGTCATTTAGCCTGTGGCTATAATGGCAAAGGCAAACTTGCCAGTGTTGAAACAATGGTAAGCACAGTGCATGATTTTCAGTCTAAAAAGAGCTCTTTAGCTACAAAAGATTTTGATGGTCTAACTATTTTAATAACAGCAGGTCCTACCTATGAAAAGATAGATCCGGTACGCTTTATTGGTAATAGATCAAGCGGTAAGATGGGGCTTGCCTTAGCAAAGGCAGCACTCTCACGTGGTGCTAAAGTTGATTTGGTCTTGGGTCCGGTTTCTGTACCAATTATAGGACATGAAAACTTAAGGGTACTACCAGTTGAAAGTGCGCTTGATATGCTTCAAGCGTGCTTAAGCCACTTTGAGCGCTCTGATATCTGCATTGGCGCTGCAGCGGTGAGTGACTTACGCCCAGCTGAGTCAGCTCAACAAAAACTTAAAAAAGGTAAAGATGATATGTCGAGTATTTCTCTCGTAGAAAACCCAGACATTATTGCAACCCTTGCACGTGAGAAACATGAGGGTCAATATATGGTTGGCTTTGCTGCTGAGACAGAACATGTTGAAGAATACGCTCAAAAAAAGCGTGTAAATAAGTCTCTTGATATGATAGTTGCTAATAAGGTGGGCGGCACTAAAGAGGTATTTGGTGCAGATAATAATACCGCAAGCATTATTACTAAATCAGGAACTACTCAACTTCCGGAGCTCAGTAAAGATGAGCTTGCTCATAAAATTTTAGATGCAATACTTCAAGAAAGATGCTAGAGTAGATAGCTACTTTGTTGTCGGGATGTAGCGCAGTTTGGTAGCGCACTTGACTGGGGGTCAAGGGGTCGTCGGTTCAAATCCGGTCATCCCGACCATTCTTTTTTAAAACATCACTACATAAAAAGACCTCCCATGTTAAACATGGGAGGTCTCTACTTTTACAAGTATGTAGGACTTAATTAAACAAATCAGTTGAGAGATATCTCTCGCCTGTATCTGGAAGAATTACCACAATATTTTTGCCAGCGTACTCATCGCGCTTAGCAAGTTCACTTGCAGCCCAAAGTGCTGCACCTGATGAAATACCTACTAAAATACCCTCGGTGTGAGCTAAATCTTTACCGTAAGCAAAGGCATCTTCGTTTTCAACAGTAATAATTTCATCATAAATATTGGTGTCTAAGGTCTCAGGAACAAAGCCTGCTCCAATACCTTGAATCTTGTGAGAGCCACCTTGACCAGTTGAAAGAACTGGAGAACCAGCTGGCTCAACAGCAACAACCTTGATGTCTGGGTTTTGGCTCTTAAGGTATCTACCAGTACCAGTTACGGTACCACCAGTGCCAACACCAGCAACTAATACGTCAACCTTACCGTCTAAATCTTTCCAAATCTCAGGACCAGTTGTTTTTTCATGAACCTCTGGGTTGGCAGGGTTTACAAACTGACCTGGAATAAATGAATTCTCTTCAGCGTCTGCAAGCTCTTGAGCCTTAGCAATTGCGCCTTTCATGCCCTTAGCGCCCTCAGTTAGCTCAAGCTTTGCACCATAAGCTAACATAAGCTGTCTGCGCTCAACTGACATAGTCTCTGGCATTACAACGGTTAGATCGAGCCCCTTGGCTGCACAGTAGGCTGCAAGTCCAACACCGGTATTACCGCTAGTAGGTTCAAAGAGTTTAGTGTCTTTATTGATGCTTCCGTCTTCAATAGCTTTGTCAATCATTGCTTTTGCAATTCTGTCTTTAACAGAACCTGCAGGGTTAAAAAACTCAACTTTAGCGATAACATTGCCCTTGAGTTCATGCTTAGCTTGGAATTTCTCAAGCTTTACAACTGGGGTGTTACCAATTAGTTCAGTAATTGAACTATATACAGCCATGTAAAATCCTTTCACGATTTTCCGAATATCTACGAGTAAATCATTACCCGATAGTTAAATTTTAAACAGGAGCTATTTTTTAAATCAAGTAAAACCTAGTAAAATAATAGGAATTGTATTGATATCTCCATAAGTGGATGAAATTTTGACCTTAATAGCTGCACAAATGTGATATAAATTACATTTTAGCTGGTAAGACGAGGCCAGGTGAGCTTAATTGAAGGTCCTTTTTGTGAGAGCGCAACCGCACCACATGCATTGCCGTAGCGCGCAGCACTTGTATGAGCTTCATTTGCTGCAAGGGCAGTAAGGTATCCAGCTGCAAAGGCATCTCCAGCGCCAACACTGTCAATCACCTTAGTCTCAAAGCACTCAACCTCATGCATTTCATAGTTCTTATCGTCTTGTAAGAGATAGAGTTTTGTGGGCTTTGCCCCGTTTCTATGAATTAAAACTCCTGGTTTGTAAGGGGAGTTTGGATCAAGGATTTGTTCAGCATGAAGTGTTTTGAACTCATCGTTATTAATACTTAAAATTGCACCTGGTCTTGACCATAACTCGGGTAAAGACTCAGCTAGTGATTCTGCCATTGGACCTAAGTCAAAAAATACTTTTTGCTCTAAAGGAAGATTTTTTAAGAAGTTTACGAGTGCCTCATTGAGTGGTTGTAAAAGCTCATAGCCTGAAACATATACGATATCTTTTTTCTTAGGTTTAATATCGTTAAAGAATTCTTCTTGCCAATAATTTTCTGCGCCCATAACGGTAATAAAGGTTCTCTCGGCATTTGGACTAATAAGTACCATACAGTGCCCATTATCATGCTCAGAATTTTTAAAGTTGGATGTGTAGCCAAGGCGCTTGAGTTCCTTTTTAACAGCCTTAGCAACTCGACCTTTACCAACGATAATTCCCGGAAAACAGGGAACTTTAAGCTGCGTCATAATTCGTAAGACATTCATGCCACAGCCGCCAACTTGAAAGCCTAGGTCACTTGCAAGACAGTCTGAGCCTTCAATAGGAAAATCCATGACGCTCATAAGTTCATCGCTTACTGCTCCACCAAAAACATAAACGGTATGCTTTGCTTTTAAATGTTTGAGTTTATACATATGACTTCCTAATATCTGAAAGCATCTTTGCTTTTTCTTTTATACCTAAGTTATTTACAGCCTCAAGCTGATCTAGTTCATTTGTATCAAAGTTTTCTAGAGAGCCTTGGGACGCACAAATAGCGCAGGCAATAGCCCCAATTGTATCAGTATCTCCACCAAGGTTGGCACAGAGTTTTGCGCATGTTCTTACCTTAAAATTGCTTGCAAAGGCTGCAACAAAGGCAGAAGCTACCGTATCTGAAATTTCCATTGTGGTGCCCACATACTCACGAATAAAATAAGCGGCCTCATCTAGGGCACAAAGATCTGCATCTATATCTATTGAAAGGTCAGATAAGGTAATTTTTCCTGCTTTGATTTGCTTATATAAGAAGGTAGCTCCAGCAATTCTTGATGCGGGGTTTGAGTAGAACACCTCATCTTCTAAGGCATATGCTGTACTACTAATTTTAAGAGCGATATCGAGTGCGTCTTCTGGATTTTCTCCTTCAATAGATGCACTAATAAATGCAACAACTGCACTTGCTGCACTTAAGGCTACCTTACTTTTGTGAGTAGGGCTTGTGCAGGCATAGATGTGTGAGAGAAAGCGTTTGACCCCGCTTGGCTCATCCAAATTTGGAAGGGGAAGTACGCAGCCCAAAGGCGCTATCCTCATAACACAACCGTTAGTGGTACCTAAGTTTTCAAGCTCATCAATGCTGCTTCCATTTTTAATAGCGCTAAGCGCTTTAGAGCTTGACGGGCCAAGAATATTTTTATCCCAGACTCCATAAAAATCTGCCCAAATCAAAATATGCTTAGCAACTAAGTTATCACTTGGAATACCTTGAGCTTCAATAATCGCATCGCAAATTGCGAGCGCCATTTGGGTATCGTCAGTAATTTCTGCAGCTACAAAGTGGGCTGAGGCTGGATTTTCTGGATGTCCTGCCTCAAACGAATCGATCTCTCCAAAGAGTTCTTTTACTTTTTTAAAAGATAAAAGTTCTGAAGGCATGCCGTAAGCATCGCCAAGTGCCTGCCCATAGAGCACGCTTGCTATTGATGGAGCATAATCTTTACTTATGCTTCCATGTTGTTGTTCCAAAATCTCTACTCCAATTTTTATGCAAGTTAACAAGATTTTTACTTAGAATCAAATTATACTATGTATGTGTAATAATTCACGAATAGGAAAGGGCTTTTCATGGCTGAACTCGAAAATCCTTCCAATAAAGTTGGAAGAATCGAAGAAGTTGGTCTTGAAACCATCCCAGAATCAGAGAGAAAGGGTAAGCCAAGCGACTTGTTTATGCCATGGTTCGCGGCAAACATTTCTGTTCTTGGCCTCTCTTGGGGTTCATGGGTCTTAGGTTTTGGACTTAGTTTTTGGCAAGCAGTAGTAGTTTCCATCTTGGGTTTATTTATCTGATTTGGGCTTTGCGGAATTATTGCCTTACTTGGTAAGCACGGTTCTGCTCCAACGCTTGCACTTTCCAGGGCAGCGTTTGGTTACAACGGTAACCGCATCTCAGCTGCAATCTCCTGGATTCTTACTGTTGGTTGGGAGACGGTATTATGTATTACCGCAACTCTTGCAACCGCTACCGTTTTAAGAGAATTTGGTTTTGATAATCAAGCTCTTTCTTATGTTATCGGCTTTGTTGTAGTAGTTGGCTTAGCTGGTGCTGCTGGTATTTTAGGTTTTGACACAATCATGAAAGTACAAACCTGGATTACCTGGATTACCGGTATACTCACCGTCATCTACCTCATCTTAGTTATCCCTCAAATTAACCTTTCAGCTGTTATGGCAATGCCTGCAGGAAGCCTTGGAGCTTGCATTGGTGCTCTTGTGATGGTTATGACAGGATACGGTCTTGGATGGGTTAATGCAGCTGCTGACTATTCAAGATATCTTCCACGCCACGCATCAAGTGGAGGAGTAGTTTTTTGGACTACCTTCTCAGCTGCACTTCCATGTATGATCTTAGTTATCTTTGGTATTTTACTTGTTGGTTCAAACCCAGAACTTGGCCAGGCAATTGACTCTGACCCAATTGGTGCACTCGTTACCATTTTGCCTTTCTGGTTCCTAATCCCATTTGCTGTGGTTGCAATCTTAGGACTTGTAGGCGGAATCATCATGGACCTTTATTCATCAGGTCTTTCACTTCTTGCAACTGGCGTTAAAATTCCTCGTTATGTTGCAACTTCAATTGACTGCGTAATCATGAGTGTTGGTACGCTCTTAATTGTATTTTTGGCCGATAATTTCCTTGGGCCATTCCAAGGTTTCTTAACTACCTTAGGAGTCATTATTGCTGCTTGGGCAGGTATCATGATTGCTGAAGCCTTCATGAGAAAAGAAGACTACGACCAAGATTCTCTCTATACTCCTGAAGGAATTTATGGATCGGTAAACTGGGAATCACTCGCAATCCTTGCAGTAGCTACCATTGTTGGCTGGGGCTTTGTAGTTAACGGAGCAGCTCCTTGGCTTGAGTGGCAAGGCTACTTTATGAATCTCATTGGTGGAAAAGAGGGTCCTTGGGCATTTTCCAACCTTGGCGTCCTCTTCTCACTTCTTATTGGTCTTGTAGGACATATGATCTTAAACCGTAGCGATATTGCTAAACAAGAGGGAAGACGCTAGAACAATGCTTGAAAATCCTAAGGTCTTATCAGAACTTGAGCGGGCTTTTGAAACAGAGCCCACTCGGGTTCGCTCTATACTTGATGATGCAGAACTTCTTTTAAGAAGATGCAATCTTGATTCCTTTGACATGCTTGTTGTTCTAGGTTCAGGTTACCTGCCTTTAGCAGAGCAAATAGGAGACATTAGAGCAGAGTTTCCTTTCTTTGAAATTCCGGGCGTAAAAACTCCTACCGCTCAAGGCCATGGCGATAAGATCATGGCGGTAAAACATAGGGATAAAAACATCCTTGTCTACACCGGTCGCTCACACTTGTATGAGGGACTTGACCCATACACGGTTTGTCTGCCTGAGCGTGTAGCTGCTGCAACGGGCATCAAGTGCGCATTTTTAACTAATGCAGGTGGAACTGTACAAGACTGGGCGCTTGGCGATAGTATGACTATCACCGATCACATTAATTTATCGGGAGCATCTCCTTTTAGCGGGCCTTGCTTTACCGATATCTCTCAGGTGTGGGATCCAGAGCTATCAATGATTATTTCTCAGTTTACCAATAGAGAGGGAACCTACTGCATTTGCAAAGGTCCTGAATATCAAACCTTTGCAGAGTCACGTTATCTAAAAACTATTGGAGTAGACATGGTTGGCATGTCTACGGTGCTTGAGGCTATTGCCTTACATCAACTGGGCATTAAGGTGTGCGGGGTATCTTTGGTTTCAGACCTATCTTTTTCAACTGAAGAGGTAAGCCAGGATACAGTTATAAGCGCGGTACACAATTCTCTTCCTCAAGTATTAGAGGCTATTCATTCTGTTGCAGATTCTCTGTAAACAGTTTCGTTAAGGATTTAACACAGGGCCCACGGGAATCTATATAGTATAGGTAAGAAAAACTTCTACTATATAGATGGGCCCTATGGATAATAAATATTCTCATTCATCCTCAGAAGAATATTGGCACTCACTTGATAAGTCATTAAGCGATGCCTTAGAATCTGAGGATTTCAATAAAATATCTAATGATTTAGAAAAAGCAATCACAGTGGGTATCCAATCTGCCGGCAAAGGCTTAAGCCTAGGAGTAAGCGCACTTAACAATGCCTTAGTGCAGCTTGGACTCAATACTCCAGCGCGTCCTGCTGATGACCCAAAACTTGTTGAGAAAAACCCAAGCTTTAAAAAGAAGCTTGTAGGATACCGTTTTGGCCAAACACTACCGGTGGTTATGAGTCCTCTAGTGTTAATTGGACTCTTACTATCAGTGTTTGGAGCCTCAACGGGCGTAGGTATTATTTCTCTACTCTTTGGAGCATTCCTCGTAGGAAGCTTTGCCTTTGCTCGCCACCAAATAAAGCAGCTAAATGATAAAAACAATCGCTTTAAGCGCTACTTAGCCGAGCTTGGTAGTTCTACGGTTGTTACCGTGAGAGACCTTGCCTTAGCGGTAGCCTCTGATGATGAGACGGTTGTAAAAGACCTCAAAGATATGATTTCAAAAAATGATTTTAAGCAAGCACGTTTGGTAGAGCAGGACTCTATATTTATCTTGGACAACAAAACCTACCAAGAGTATAAGGCGTTTAAAAAAGAGCGAAGCTTAGAGGGACAAAGCCAAAGCCCAAAGGCTCACCTGAGCTTAAGTACTGATGAAGAAGAAAGCCTTGCTACTATTAAGTTTCATGCAAACAAATTATTTACGCTCAGTAAGGAGGTGAGGGGAGATGCTGCTAACAAAGTAGCTAAGCTTGGCGAGCTCTCTCGAGACATCTATCTGCAGGCTACTGATAAACCGGAAGGTATTTCACTTCTCGATAGATATACTGAGTACTATCTACCACTGAGCGTTGAGCTGGTTAAGCGCTACATTCAGTATTCAAACCAGTCAGAGCAAAATTCAAAGGTAAGAGATTCTTTAGAAAACATTGACCATTCTTTATCAGCCCTTGATCAAGCATTTACCGAACTTTTAGAAAAACTTAATGCGCTTAGTTTAGCTGATCTTAACAGTGACATTACAGTTTTGAAAACGATGCTTAAGCAAGAAGGCCTGCTGGGTAAAGATTTTAGAGTATAAAACATTATGTATTAAGGAGCATTTATGGCCCGTGATATTAACTTAAATTTTGGCGATGAGGACAGTCACCAAGAGCCAAAACAAGACTACCAAGAGATTGAGAGCCTACAAGGGCAACCGGTAGAAGTTCAACTTACTAAAGAAGAGCAAGAGCAAATTGACAGCTTTTCTAAAAAGATTGACCTAAAAGATACTAATGCAATTTTAAACTACGGTGTTGGCGCTCAAAAACAGATAGCCTCATTTTCTGATAGAACGCTAGAAAACATTAAGACAAAAGATTTAGGTGAGGTAGGAAACCTCTTATCAAGTGTAGTAAATGAGCTGAGAGGCTTTGATAAGTCAGAAGGAGAGAAGGGCCTCTTTGGCTTTTTAAAGCGCGGTGCAAACAAAGCACTTGATATAAAGACTAAGTATGATTCTACTGAGCATAATGTTAAAACTATTTCTAAGGCCTTAAATGATCACCAAGTAGTTCTCATGAAAGATGTAGCAAAGCTTGATGAGATGTATGAGCTTAATGAGTCTTACTTTAAAGAGCTCTCAATGTATATATTAGCTGGAAGAAAAAAGCTCGAAGAATCTTATAATGTTGAGCTTCCACAGGCACTTGCTAAAGCAGAGCAATCAGGACTTCCTCAGGATGCTCAAAAGGTAAATGATTTGCAGCAGGCAATTAACCGTTTTGAGAAAAAGATTCATGACCTAGAGCTTACTAGAATGGTAAGTTTACAGATGGCGCCACAAATCAGAATGATTCAGGCCTCAAACTCTGTCATGATTGAAAAAATCCAATCGACCATTGTAAATACTATTCCACTTTGGAAGACTCAGATGTCTTTAGCCCTTTCAGCTACCCACACCGGCCAAGCTGCCAAAGCTCAAAAAGAAGTCGCAGACTTTACCAATGAGCTTTTACGTAAAAATGCCGATGACCTCAAGATGGCAAGTGTTGAAACTGCACGCCAATCAGAGAGAGGTATTGTAGATATTGATACCGTTAAGCACATTAACGATCAGCTCATCTCTGCCCTTGTTGAGGTACAAGATATTCAAAAGCAAGGCCACAGTCAAAGACAACAAGCATCTGAAGAGCTTCAAAAGCTTGAGCAAGAACTCAAACAAAGGCTCCTTGACATTGCACAAAACTAATACTTTACTAGGATAAAGAGTGATTTTAGAGCTCCAGCAATGGAGCTCTATATGTTAATCCTTATTAAAAATTTGAGGTAATTAACTAATATTTAACAATTGCTAATACTTTTTTACCTTTAATAAACCATTGCACTTTTAATACGGGGTATCTTTAATGCTGTTAGAGGTGTGACGATAAAAACTAAGAGAGGATGTCGTTCACACTAAACAATAGTTTGAAAGGACACATGTTAATGGAGCAATTAAACTCTATTTCTCGTCGCCGCTTCGTTGCTGTTGCAGGTGTTATGGGAGCTACCTTAGGTCTTGCTGCTTGTGGCGGTAACAACGCTCAAGAGCCAGCTGCAGAAAAACCAGCTGAAGAGCCTAAGAAGGAAGAAAAACCAACTGGTGCAGAGCCAAAGAAGGAAGAGAAAAAAGACGAGAAGAAAGATTCTGCAGGCCAAGAGTTCGAAGGAACCATCCTTGCTGTTGGTTCATCTGCACTTCAACCACTCGCTGAGGCTGCTTCAAAAGAATTCATGAAAAAGCATCCTAAAGTACAAATGACCGTTCAAGGTGGTGGATCAGGTACCGGTATTTCAACTATCGCTCAAGGTGGTTGTGACATTGGTAACTCTGACGTTTTCGCTGAAGAAAAAGACGTTGATCCTAAAGAAGCTAAGATCAAAGACCACAAGGTATGTATCGTAGGTATGGGTCCTATCGTTAACCCTGACGTTAAAGTTGACGATGTTACTAAGCAACAACTTAAGGACATCTTCATGGGCAAGGTAACTAACTGGAAAGATCTTGGTGGAGATGACCAAGCTATCGTAGTTATCAACCGTGCTGCTGGTTCTGGTACCCGTGCTACCTTTGAGACCTTTGCGCTTGACGGTGAGACCGCAATGCAATCTCAAGAGCAAGACAACAGCGGTACCGTTGCTAAGATGGTTGCTGAGACCCCAGGTGCTATCAGCTACCTCGCATTCTCATATTTTACTGACAAAATCAAACCTCTTAAGGTTGATGGTGTTGAGCCAAAGCAAGAGAACATCATGGACAACTCTTGGTTAATCTGGGCTTACGAGCACATGTACACTGCTGAAAACCCAACTCCACAAACCCAAGGCTTCGTTGACTTCATGCTTACTGATGAAGTACAACAAACCATTATCCCAGAGCTTGGCTACATTCCAGTATCTGGTATGAAAGTTGAAAGAGACGTTGAGGGTAACGTTAAGAATCTTTAATTAATAACTTTCTGTTAATAGTTATGCTCCTTGGGTTACACTACTCAAGGAGCATTTTTTAAGCTTATTCAAGTAAATGTTGTTAATAGCGTTATTTGTTTGAAGAAAGATGGGAAAATGGCAAAAGAGCATTCTTTGATTCCTAAGAGAAATCTTGAATGGCTTGGCATTATTTTAACGGGCGTGTGTATCTTACTTACCATCGCCTTGGTATTTGCCTTGATATTCATGGTTGCTAAACAGGGACTGTCAACATTTTTTGTTGATGGCGTATCGTTTACAGACTTCTTATTTGGACCAGTTTGGAATCCAAGCGTAACTGATCCTGCTACAGGCCTTCCAGTAGTTGGTGCCTTACCAATGATTGCAGGTTCATTTGCTGTAACGTTATTATCAACAGTTATTGCAGCACCACTTGCAATTGGAGCAGCTATCTTTGTTGTAGAAATTGCTCCAGGTTTTGGTAAAAAATATTTCCAACCAGCAATTGAGTTACTTGTTGGTATTCCTTCTGTTGTATATGGTCTTATTGGTTTAACTATCATAGTTAAATTTGTAAGAGACGTACTTCCAGTTGGCGGAACTGGATATGGTATTTTTTCAGGTTCAATCGTTTTATCTATGATGATCCTACCTACAATTACTTCACTTTCAATTGATGCACTTTCATCAGTTCCTCAGTCATACAGACAAGGTGCTTTAGCCCTAGGTTCTACTCGCTGGCAAATGATTTCACAAGTAGTACTAAGAGCAGCACTTCCTGCGCTTATGACATCAGTAATTTTAGGTATGACTCGCGCATTTGGTGAAGCACTTGCAGTTCAGATGGTTATTGGTAATGCTGCAATATTACCAACCTCTCTCTTCCAACCTGCTTCAACACTTACCTCAGTTCTTACCATGGGCATGGGTAACACCATCTTTGGTTCGCTAGAAAATAACGTACTCTGGTCACTAGCCCTCTTGCTTATGATTATGTCACTTATATTTATTGTGGTTATCCACTTTATTGGTAAAAAGGGTGGATTGGAGCAAAGTAGATAATGGAGACTATGAATCACGGCGCTACTATTGAGCAACGTAAAGCTCAAATCGCAAAATCAAAACGCTCAGACAAAATTGCTACTGGTGTACTTACTGCTATCGTAGTGTTAATCAGTGTGGTACTTGTTGCAATCGTTGGATATATCATTGTAGGAGGTCTCCCACATTTATCGTGGGACTTCCTCACCAGTGAGTCAGAATCATTTAGAGCAGGGGGAGGTATTGGTCCTCAGATTTTTAACTCTTTTTACCTACTCTTTTTAACCATGTTGGTTTCAATTCCTCTATCCCTTGGTGCTGCTATTTACCTATCTCAGTATGCACCACAAAATAAGGTGACAGACTTTATTAAAACCATCATTGAGACCCTTTCATCTCTTCCATCAATTGTTGTAGGTTTGTTTGGTTACTTACTCTTTGTACTGTACTTTGGATGGGGATTTTCAATCCTCTCTGGTGCAATTGCGCTAACCATGTTTAACCTACCAATTATGGTAAGAGTTATTCAGCAGTCTCTAGAGGCTGTTCCTGCTTACCAAAGAGATGCAGGCCTTGCACTTGGTCTTACTCGTTGGGAGACCACACTTCACATCCTTATCCCAGAAGCTTTAGCTGGTATTATTACCGGTATCATCTTGAGTGCAGGTCGTGTATATGGTGAGGCTGCTGCTTTGATCTACACCGCAGGACAGACTGCACCAGAGATTGATTTGCTCAACTTTGATCTTACAGACCCGCGTAGTGCGTGGAATGTTATGAGACCAGCAGAGACCCTTGCAGTTCATATCTGGAAGGTAAACTCTGAGGGTGTTATTCCTGACATTGACGTTGTGGCTGCTGGTACTGCTGCATTCTTAATGATTTGTGTAGTGATATTTAATATTGCTGCAAGATTTATTGGCGGCAGAATTCATAAGAAGGTGACTGCACAATAATGAGCATGCAAACAGAAACTCAAAATAAAGAAACCTTAGAGCACTTAAAAGATACTCAGGCTCCAAGCACCTATATTGAGCAGATTCCAGAAGGTGTCTCTGCAGTAATGGAAACACAGGGCCTAAACCTCTTTTATAACAAAACAAAGCAGGCGCTCAAGGATGTCTCTTTAAGCTTTAGAAGAAACGAGATCACAGCGCTTATTGGCCCTTCAGGATGTGGTAAGTCAACCTACTTGCGCTGTCTCAACCTGATGAATAGAGAGATTCCAAACTGTGTGTTTGAGGGTCCAATTCTCTATAACGGTAAAGACATTAACACCAAAGACGTTGACGTGTATGAGGTTAGAAAACACATTGGAATGGTTTTCCAACAACCTAACCCATTTGCTAAGTCAATATATGAAAATATCGCCTTTGGTCCTCGTATGCACGGTAGAAAAGATAAGAACTATCTTAATGAACTTGTTGAGACCTCACTTAAGCGCGCAGCGCTCTGGGATGAGGTAAAAGACAATCTAGATAAAAGTGCCTATGAACTTTCCGGTGGACAACAACAAAGACTTTGTATTGCAAGAACCATTGCTATGAAGCCTGATGTAATCTTGATGGATGAGCCTTGTTCTGCACTTGACCCAATCTCAACTAAAAAGATTGAGGAGCTCATGAACGGCTTAAAAGAGGATTACACCATTATTATTGTTACTCACAATATGGAGCAGGCTAAACGTGTTGCAGACTATACCGCCTTTTTCTATGTGGGTAATTTAATTGAGTACGGAAACACTGCAAACATGTTTTCCAACCCTCAAACTCCGCTCTTATCTGATTATCTAACTGGTAGATTCTCTTAAGAGCCCATATACTACGCAACTTTTATGAGGTGTCGATTATATCGGCACCTTTTTTAATTGGTACTTGTCTGCCCTCAATTAAGTATTCTTTATTGAAAATAACTAAAGGTGACATTTGCAATGAAAATTGAGTGCCTCTGTGGTTTAGTATAAGGGTACTTTAATTTGCTTGGCCGGCAGGCAATATGACGTTCGACCAAATAACATCTGTTTTATAGTAAAGATTAGAGTATTATAGTGTGATGTGTCTCACATTTTAATAGATGTATTGTCAGCGGAGGTGTCGTTTGTTTTTCAAACATCTATTTCACGGAGGAATACACCCGGAGGAACACAAGGATACTGCTACACAAGAAATAGTAGAATTTAGGGATGTTACCTTGGTGTTTATTCCAATGTTTATGCACATTGGAACACCGTGCGCGCCTACGGTAAAAAGGGGAGAGCAAGTTTATCGAGGCCAGTTAATTGGAGAGCCAAGTGGGATTTCAGCACCAATTCACTCTTCTATTTCTGGCACAGTTAAATCAGTAAAAGAAAGATTGCTCGGCACCAATTCCGTGGTTCAGGTAGTAGAAATTGAAAGCGATGGAGAGTTTACAGAGCTCGAAGGCCTAACTCCTCCAAGCTATAGCGACCGAGAATCGTTTTTAGAGTGCGTGCGTGCCTCAGGCCTTGTTGGTCTTGGAGGCGCAGGCTTTCCAACTTGGCAAAAATTTAATGAAACTAAAGAAGGCGTAAAAATTGACACCCTCCTTATTAATGGTATGGAGTGTGAGCCCTTTATTACCTCTGATCATCGTCAGATGCTCGAGGAAGCTCCGCGCATTATTAAGGGCGTTAACAGGCTTATAGCTGCTCTAGACATAGACCGCGCTATTATTGGCGTTGAAAACAATAAACCAGATGCGATAGCTGCACTGAAAGAAGCTCTTAAGGATTCAAAGCTTGATAATGCAGGCCGCATTGAAGTGAGAGCATTTCCAGCTCGCTACCCTCAAGGCGCTGCTAAAACCTTTGTAGTTGCTGCAACTAAGCGAATAGTACCTGCACAAGCCCGTGTTACAGATGTGGGCGTGCAGGTTATGAACGTTGCCACAGTATATCAGCTTGAGCGCTATTTTGAGACAGGCATGCCTCTTGTTGATAAGGTGGTAACCCTTACGGGGGACTGTCCTAAGGGCAAGGGTAACTACCGCGTACCAATTGG